>NZ_JAUSUC010000072.1 GCF_030813365.1 Oikeobacillus pervagus | reverse complement strand
ATAGCCACCTTGTCTTTCGCTAACAGTTCCTACTGCCAAGCCTGTAGTGGACTTTCACCACCAAGTATCCGCCCATGCAGGGCGCACTTAAAAAGCAACCGGCAAATTAATTCACCGATTGCTTACATTTAAATATTCTGTCATATCCCAAAAGCAACAACTTTTTTGAACAAAGATTATCACCATTTGCCTTCCAAACGATCTTTACTCGGAGGTGATGTCGTTTGTTCCTCCACCTCAAACACAGCGGAATCTTTTATTTCTTTGCCATCTGTTATTATCTTACCGTTACGATCTTTTTTTACAGCGGTCACTGTAACAGTTGCATAGCCTAACTGCCCAGTTTGTTGAATATACCATTTTCCATCTTGCTCCACAATTTTAATGACATTCTCATTTGATGATGTTACATGTTGAATTTCTTGATAGGTTGCTTTATCTGGGTTAAAGATAAGATATTGCATAACTTCTTTCCTTGAATGATTCGGCTTTAATCGATAGATTACTTCTTTAAATCGAATACTTTCTAAGGGGATGAAAGGATCTGTTACTTTTATCGTAATTTTCGCTTTCACTTTCGAGTCATCATTAGCTGTGAAAATAATTTTCGTTTCTCCAGGAGCTTTTCCAATGATGACATTTTCCTTGGGATCGAATTCCACCACTTTATCATCTTTGACTTCTGCTGTGTAATCCTTATTTAAAGCATCTTCTGGCAATACTGTAATTTTAATCGTTTTGGACTCATTCACATTTAATTCTATAAAACTTGGATCTACTTTAATTTCCTCAACAAGTTTTTCAATTATCACAGTTTTGCTTACCATATACTCATCAATAGAAAATCCGCCTCGGGATTTTACTTTAATGGTATTTTTCCCTGGGACATTTAATAGAATTTTGGTATTCAAGTCAAATTCCTTCCACGTAGAATTGCCCGTATTATTTTCAACTTGATAATAATATTTGGTTCCTTTTCCGGCCACTAATTGGTTTAAAGAAACATATACATTTTCTTGAACTTTTGCGTAATCGCCAATCGTATTTCCAGTCCTCGCACCAGTCATTTCTATATCAGGTACCAAATAAGCAATGGCTTGATCGTCATCATAATATGTGATACGGATCGCTTTATGATTTGAATCAAATAACCACTCAAGCTCTTTAACTGCTTTTGCTTTGAAACCATAAGGGTTTGGATATTCTGTTTCCGCCATTACTTGATTATTTTTGGAATCTACTTTCTTTAATATTCCATTTGAATATCCATCATAGGCAGTTTGATCAAACGATGATAATCGTACTTTATTATTAAGCACCTCTTGAGAAGGTGGAATCGTATGACTGCTTTTTCCGAACCGACTGTCAGTATATTCAATGGTAGCTAACGGCATTTTGATATTATTGAGAGCCCACTCTGCTCTTAAGGACAACATCGCAGACACTTGTTCAGGCGTGAATTTTCCAGAAGAATAAGAGATATCCTTATTGACAGTAACCACCGCTTCTCTTTGTCCATTCCTTACTCGTTCCGCTATATTCGGAGCAGGATTGACCATAATCCCTTCTGGAAGAGGTTGAATAATGTGAATAGAAGTCAGTTTACCTACTACTTTATGATCACTTAAACCTCCTGGGGAAAGAGTATAATCGACATTAAAGTAATTCCCCTTACCGCCTTTCTCTTTAATCATGTTGTCAACGGTGTTCACTTCTCCTTGTAGCTCCATTGTCCCTTTTAATGTTGGCGGTGCTTCTGGACTTACAATAATGGTGATTGGATCCACTTTTATCGGCATTGATTGTTTATCATTTGGCCCTGTGTATGTGTAGTAAATATCATTAAAGGTATACTCTCCTTCCTTTGTAAACTCTAATGGTAAGGTTAAATCAATTGGATTTGGAGTACCTTTCATATATTCATAAATAAATCGATGATTAAAATAAGCGATCCCATTTTCTACACGGATTCCAGAACCCTCTTGTACTTTCACTTTTCCTTCAAAAGGACGAAGATCGACTCTTATTTCCGTATCTAATTTATGGGCATTAATACTTTCTGAAATATTCATAAATACATCTGATACATTTCCTTCTGAAGCTTTTTTTGCAAAAGCACCTGTAGCAGAAGATAAGGTTTGTAAATAACTAGAGTCTAATTCACTTTGATCATTTCCAAAACCGACGGAATATAGCTTTATTTGGCTACTCGCTAATCGGTATGCTTCTTCTAATCCTTTTTGCTTGATTAATTGTGTTACTTTCTTTTTATCTTTAGAAAGAGTTTTCATATTATAAAAGGTATCATGTAAATTTACAGTAGCATCTGTCACTATGCTGTTTCCATCATAGAAATAGACTTTTGTAGATAACGATCCCTTACTACGAAATTGCAAATCAAAAAATACAAATTTCTCCTCTGATACTTCATCCCGTTTACAATTAAAAAACAACCTAAAGCAATCCTTAACTCCCTTATTATATTGAACTTGTTCTTTTGATGTAGCGGTCATTGGTTTCCCATCTGTTAAAAAAACAATGTTCTTATCATTTGAAGAGTTTTCTAACATTTTTCTAGCTTCCCTTAATGGATCTGTATAGTTCGTTCCTCCATTTGCTTTAATATTGTTTACGTTAAATAAAATGGAAGACAGTTGATCTTTAGTCGATAGATTTATTTTATACCGTTCATCTATTTGTTGATCAAAAGGGATAAATGCAAATCGATCACTAGGGCCAGCATTTTCTTTAAAATACTGAATCGCAGCTGTCATCGCATCTTTCGCACTTCTTAATTTCTCGGGTCTTCTCCCAATTTCATCCATTGAACCTGATTTATCAAATACAAACACGACATCAACTGGTTTCCGACGAATTTTTTTTTCTTCACCTTTTGGGGTTATGTGAAAATCGATCGATCCTTCCGCATTTTGATCTACAGGTTTCACTACTTTCTCTTGGGAAGGTTTAGCCATTATTTCTACCCCAAGTTCATCCCCTTTGTTTACTACAATCGTAACGGAAGGATGAGTCATTATTTCTCCATCATTGAGAACAAGCTTTATTTTATCGAATATATAAGTACCTTCTTTTTTAAAAATAATAGGAAGACTCCATTTTTTCTGTAATTCGTTTTCAGATAGATTGAAAGGAATATGGATCATTTGATCATGAATTTCAGCATTATGGGTCGGTGTTACTTCTACCTTCCCTTTGAAGTCACTCAAATCAAGAATCACTTTGCCAGAAATGTTCGAATGGTCCTTCTTTTTTCCTTTCATTATTTCTTGTAAAAATCTAGTCAAATCCTGGTCTTTTTTATAAAAAAGAGCTTTTCCTTGCGATTCTGCAGCAAGGTTTTGAAAATGATTGGCGTTTTCATTATTGTCACTTAAAGCTATCGGATATAAGGAAATATGATTCTTTTTTAAAATAGTCCCGATGCCTTCCATATGATTATGAACGGTTTTCTTTCCTTCTGTTATAAGGATGAGTTTTTTTTGTGTTGTAGTTTTCAGATGAGTTGAAATCCAATGATTCGTATCCAGTAAAGAATCCTTAAGATTATTATTCCTGCTTTTATCCGAATATTGGATACTCATTTTCTTGATATTTGTTAACCCATGTACAATTTTATTTTCAATGACCTTCCCATCAAATGGAATAAAAGAAATATCATTTCCAAATTGATTATGTTCAAAAAACTGAATGATGTTGTCTAAAATTTCCTCCCCGGCCTTTTTCTTTGATTGGCCCTTGATCAATTGATCTTTCACCATATGAGCACTCGTATCATACATAATGACAACATCAGATTCAGTCTCCATCTCCTTCGATAAAATATCAATATTCAAGTGCCCTTCCGCTTTACCACTTGAGTCTAACACATACTCACTTGCAGAAGGAATAACGGAAAAATCGATGTTTGATTGTTCGGCCGCCTTTAGTATCTGCGGATTTATGAGACTGGATGTAAGCAGAAATAAAATAGCCATGAAAATCGAATATCTGAAAATCCTTCGTTTCATACATCTTCCCTCCTCCTTTAGGATTAAATTTTAAATATGTAATATATTACTATTTTACCACACATTTCATCTTAGTACATGATTTTTTAACCAAAAAACACCCTGATCAATCAGGGTGTTTTTACCTAGTGTTTTATAAACTTAAGGCTGATTTCAATTATTAAAGCATTTTTTAATAGCGGATATAAAATATAATGAACCTGTAATAAGAAGGAGATCTGTTTCTCCAGTTTGTTGTTTTCTTTCCTCTATATATGTGTTCCAATCAGCGATAAATTTTCGATGGTCTCCAATAAATACTGCGAAGTCTTCTTCTTTCGCAGCTCGAGGGAAGTCAAAAGTTGTGAAGATGATTTCTTCTGCAATTTCATCTAGAAGAGGAATCATTTTATCCAATTTTTTATCCTTTAACCCCGCAAATAAAATAGTGGCTTTTTTATTTGGAAAACGTGTTTTAATGGACTGAACGAGCGACTGTATCCCTTCGTAATTATGAGCACCATCTAATAGAATGGGTGGGCGATCAGATATGAATTCCATTCTAGCTGGCCACTGGGTGTTTTGTACACCTTTTCGAATATGCTCCTCTTCAATAAGAAAAGCATACATTTTTTTTAAATACAAACAGGCCATAATTGCGGTGCTTGCGTTACTAACCTGATGATTTCCTCGTAATCCTATTGTTAATCCTTTGAAATCTCCATAGACTGATTGAAATTCTATTTCTTCTCCTTCAGGCAAGGAACGCGTATGCTCATATGTGAAATGCTTCCCAAGATCATATAAAGAAGATCTTCCTTCTTTTGCCCGTTTTTCGATGACCTGTTTCGCTTCTTGTTGTTCCACCGCCGAAACAACAGGAACACCACCCTTAATAATCCCTGCTTTTTCAAAGGCGATTTCTTCAATCGTCTCTCCTAATATATGGGTATGATCAAGCCCAATGCTTGTAATGACGGCAAGTATAGGATGGATAATATTAGTAGAATCTAATCGACCTCCTAATCCTACTTCGAATAAAACGACATCAACAGGATGAATTTTTGCAAAATAGAGCATGGCCATTGCTGTAATCACTTCAAATTCTGTTGGAGCACCAAGATCCGTTTGTTCCAATTGATCTGCTAACGGTTTGACGATATTCACAAGTTCCACAATCTCTTCATCCGAAATAGCTTGTCCATTTACACTGATTCTTTCATTAAATTGTTCAATATATGGGGATGTAAATGTTCCTACTTCATATCCAGTTTCTTGCAAAATCGAACGAATAAAAGCAACTGTTGAACCCTTTCCATTTGTTCCGCCAATATGAATAGCTTTAAGACGACGTTCTGGATAATCTAACTTTTCCATCATCCATTCCATTCGTTGTAAGCCTGGTTTTATTCCTAGTGAGAGTCGGTTATGTATCCATTGTAAAGCGTCATCAAATGCTGTAATCATTATTAGCCCTCCAAAAAATCAATTTCATATAAAGTGAAACTTCATTCAGTTGGGGTTTTCTTCATCCTCCACTGAATGTTCGTTGAACTTATCGGACCTTTAGAGGCCGTGATCCTCCACCTATCTTTTTTGTTTTTCAAATCATTTTGAAGTGGAGGTTTTACTGCCCGTTAAGGCGGGATAAGCTAGTCTATATCTATTTTAGAAAAAAATCGAATTTTGTCTAGTTTTGATGTCTCAGGCGCTACAAAAAACAGGCTCCTCTTAAAAAGGAACCTGCTTTGATTGCTATTAGCCTTTTAATTCTTGAATTCTCTCTTCCACGATCGCACGTTTTTCTAGGTAATCTTTCTCTTTCGCCTTTTCTTCATTGACTACTTTTTCTGGTGCTCTGCTGACAAATTTTTCGTTGCTTAATTTCTTTTGAACACGTTCTACTTCACTATTCCATTTTGCCCACTCTTTTTCAAGACGGGCGATTTCCTCTTCCATATTAATTAATCCCTCTAATGGAAGAATGATTTCGGCACCAGTCACAACAGCCGTCATGGCCTTATCTGGTATTTCCACATCTGTTGAAATTTGAAGCTGTTCAGGGTTACAGAAACGTTCGATATACGCACGATTTTTCTCCAATACTGCAACGACTTTATTCCCTTTAGCCTTAATCATCATATTGACTTTTTTGCTAAGAGGGGTATTCACTTCTGCTCGAATATTTCTAACAGAACGAATGATTTCCACAAGTAATTTCATTTCTTCTGCTGCTTCCGCATTGCTCAGCTCTGCTTTTACAACTGGCCACTTCGCAACGGTAATGGAGTCGCCTTGATGCGGCAAGTTCTGCCATATTTCCTCGGTAATAAACGGCATAAATGGATGAAGCAAGCGCATTGTTTGATCAAGAACATAAGCAAGAATGGATCGAGTCGTTTTCTTTGCCGCTTCATCATCCCCGTATAATGGGAGTTTTGCCATTTCAATATACCAATCGCAGAAGTCATCCCATATAAAGTTGTAGAGGGCACGACCCACTTCACCAAATTCATAACGATCAGCTAATTTTGTGACGGTTTCAATCGTTTCATTTAAACGAGTTAAAATCCATTGGTCCGCGACGGATTTTTCACCTGTCAGATCCAATTGATCATAGGTTAACCCATTCATATTCATTAGCGCAAAACGTGAGGCATTCCAAATTTTATTCGCAAAATTCCAAATGGATTCGACTTTTTCAATGCTAAAACGTAAATCTTGACCTGGAGAACTTCCTGTCGATAAGAAATAGCGCAAGGAATCCGCTCCATACTTATCAATCACATCCATTGGGTCAACCCCATTACCAAGTGATTTACTCATTTTCCGCCCTTCAGCATCCCGAACAAGACCATGGATGAGAACATCTTTAAATGGACGTTGTTCAGTAAATTCCAGTCCTTGGAAAATCATACGTGAAACCCAGAAGAAAATAATATCATATCCAGTGACTAATGCAGCTGTCGGATAATATCGTTTAAAATCAGCTGAATCAACTTCCGGCCATCCCATTGTAGAAAATGGCCATAATGCCGAACTAAACCATGTATCTAATACATCCGAATCCTGTTCCCAATTTTCAATATCAGCAGGTGGCTCATGATCTACATATACTTCACCAGTTTCTTTATGATACCAAGCTGGAATGCGATGTCCCCACCATAATTGTCGAGAAATACACCAATCGCGAATATTTTCCATCCAATGCAAATACGTTTTTTCGAATCGGTCTGGGACGAAGTGGACTTTTCCTTCCGTTTTTTGAAGATCTACAGATGCATCTGCTAATGGTTGCATTTTCACAAACCATTGTGTTGAAAGATATGGTTCAACAACGGCTCCGCTTCGTTCTGAATGCCCGACAGAATGCATATGATCTTCAATTTTAAATAATACACCTTGCTCCTTCAGATCTTTCACAATTTGTTTACGGCAATCAAAACGGTCCATTCCTTTATATTTTCCAGCTTTGTCATTCATTGTTCCATCTTCGTTCATCACTAAAATGCGCTCTAAGTTATGACGATTTCCAACTTCAAAATCGTTCGGGTCATGTGCTGGTGTAATTTTTACCGCACCTGAACCAAATTCCATATCCACATAGTCATCGCCAACAATCGGAATTTCTCGACCAACAATCGGTAAAATAACGGTTTTTCCAATTAAATGTTTGTAACGTTCATCTTCAGGGTGAACGGCAACTGCTGTATCCCCAAGCATTGTTTCTGGACGCGTCGTTGCAATTTCAATATGACCAGAACCATCAGCAAGCGGGTATTTCATATGATAGAATGCACCTTGCACATCTTTATAGATCACCTCGATATCAGACAAAGCTGTTTTGGTTTCAGGGTCCCAGTTAATAATGTATTCTCCACGGTAAATTAGACCTTTTTTATATAAAGTGACGAATACTTCTCGTACCGCTTTCGATAATCCTTCATCTAATGTGAAGCGTTCACGGCTATAATCAAGTCCAAGTCCCATTTTTGCCCATTGTTTTCGAATAAAGCTTGCATATTCTTCTTTCCATTTCCACGCTTCTTCAACAAACTTCTCGCGACCTAAATCATAACGAGTTTTTCCTTCTTCACGAAGTTTTTGTTCCACTTTTGCTTGTGTCGCAATTCCAGCGTGATCCATCCCTGGTAACCATAGAACATCATAGCCTTGCATTCTTTTCATACGGGTTAAAATGTCTTGTAGAGTCGTATCCCATGCATGCCCAAGATGTAATTTACCTGTCACATTTGGCGGTGGAATAACAATTGTATACGGTTCTTTCGTTTCATCATCTTTTGCTTCAAAATATTTTCCATTAACCCACCATTCGTAACGTCCTTCTTCAATGGCGTTCGGATCATATTTTGTTGGCATTGAAATTTCTTTTTGTTCCATTAAAAACACACTCCTAAACAACTTTAATTTCCAAAACAATAAAAAACCCCTCACGTCAAAAGGACGAAAGGAGTTGATTCGCGGTACCACCTTTTTTCACAGAAAAAAATTCCTGTGCTCTTAAACTTTATAACGGCTTCTAACCGGCTTTTACTACTTACATGTTCGCAAAAGCAGCTCAAGGGTGACCTTCCCGTGGCATTCCTTAGGAAATCTCCCACCATTGATTTCCCTCTCTAAAAAGCAATAACCCACCGTACTCTTCCCTATCATAGCTTATTATATATTCTATATAATTTTACCGAAAAATGAATGTTTTCGTCAATCATTATCGACTATTTTTCTCATATTATACGTTATGTGAAAGATTATATGAGGTTTTCACTGAATAATGGTTTATTTCATATGATGAAGTAACTTAAAATGGAGAGTGTTTACTATGAGAAGAAAATATAACCCTTATACACTGCCCCCATGGTTGCGGACTGTTCGATGTGTTTGCCAACAATTTATCATCCCATTTTGCATTTTCCAAGGAATTCGTACCATTTTTCTTCCAACCACCTTTGATGTCATGCTCCTATCCATCCTCATCCTCATCGCCATAGCCTTCCATTTAGAATGGATTTAATCTTAAATGCGGAGGCGACTGCCCAGGCGCGACAAGCAATTGACAAAATCCGCAAGAGGGTGCTTTTCCCTCTGAAGGAGATTGACAATTGACCTCGAGCGCCTAGGAGCCGTA
>NZ_JAUSUC010000071.1 GCF_030813365.1 Oikeobacillus pervagus | reverse complement strand
CTTGATTTCCAATGTTTTCTATTTTGCATTAAACATTGTAACCATGAAGGGAGAATTTGACCCTTTTCTTTTTACACAATTATATGGACTTTATCAAATAAAATGGGAAATGTGCAAAAGCCTAGAGAGCCAGTGCAAATCAGTCTGGGAAATATGCAAAAACAGTTGGGAAATATTCAAATTCAAGAAAAATAAATGCAAATCTCGTAATAAGTAAGAATGAGAGAAGAAGCAATCGGCCATGTGCGGATTGCTGTTCATTAAATTTTTACTGCTTCAAAATCAACAAATTCCTTTGGTCATTCCATGCTACTATTGTGAACTTGCCACCAATTTTCCATCTTTCATCGAAACGATACGATCACAAAGTGGAAGGACGCTTTCGTCATGTGTTACTAAAATCGCTGCTTTTTGGTGGGCTTTCACTTCTTTTGCAATCAGTTCAATAATTTCCCAACTTCTACTGGAATCAAGGCTTGCCGTTGGTTCATCGGCTAAAATAATCGAAGGATTATTCATAAAAGCCCGTGCGATAGCTACTCTTTGTCTTTCTCCCCCGGATAATTGATATGGATAATGATGGATTCGATGGCCCAAACCAACAGAAGTTAATAATTTTTTTGCTTGTTCATCTACTGATTCCCCTGTTTTTCCTGCTACTTTTGCGACATATTTTAGCTGGTCTATCACTTTTAAATAGGGAACAAGATTGGATGACTGAAAAATATAGCCGATTTCATGTAGACGTATATCTGCTTTCTTAGTTTGCCGGAAGGGGACAATGTTTTTTCCATCAATAAGTACTTCACCTTCATCCGGAGATAAAAGAGCTCCTGCGATCGATAAGAAGGTGCTCTTTCCCGAACCAGAAGGACCGACAACCGCGACTAATTCTCCTTTATTTGCTTCAAAGTTAATCCCTTTTAAAATTTCGATCGTTTTATCGCCATCTTTAAAATTTTTCTTTACATCTTTCAAAACTATAGGCGTCATTATTGTACCCTCCCCATGGCTTGAATTGGATCTGCTTTAGAAATATTCACAATGGAAAATAGTGAACCAACAATCGAAACGGCTAATAGAATGGCTGAATATTGTAATATCAACGGTAAATCAAATGTAAATGGGATATCACTAGGCAATACCCTTCTCATAACCCAGGTAAAACCGATGGACGCTCCGATACTCACGACAGACAGTGTGAACACCTGAATGACTGTCACTCCAGCCAAATAAGAGGTTTTCGTTCCCATCGCCTTCAATATCCCGAATTGATTCATCTTTTGAATCGTTATGATATAGAAAAAGGCGACTAATACAAAGGCAGTAATGATGATTAAAAAGATCAGCATCATAAAAAGCGAGCTCTGTTCGGCTTCATGACCTGGAATCCCATTTACAATCTCTTCTTTTGGCAACCAATGGCCATCCGCAATCATTTCTTTCACTTGTTTCTCTATTTTGGGGTCCTTATTTTTTAACACGAGACCATTGTAAAAAACTTTCCCATTTTTCTCGGTTAATTTTTCCCAGTCTTTTAAACTAATGAAAGTGACAGGAGTATGGCTAAATGTTGCATTGTCCGTAAAACCCACAATACGAAAGGTTAATTCAGATGTTTCTTCAAATAATGAGTCACCAATCTTTACCCCTTCATCTTTTAAAGAGGAGTCGGCCACAATAGAAAGTTCATTTGTTAAATTTTTCCCCTCAACGATGGAGGGCATTAGGAAATGTTTTGAATCGACAGCCATAAAGCTAATATCTACTTTTTTATTTGTAGATTGATCGATTAAGGATCCCATCTGAATGCCAAGCGGTTGAACATTGAAAGAGTTATAATGATCTACTGTGCTTTTCTCTATGCGAGAGCGATCGATTCGGTTATCCGCATCTTTTTGTATATAAAACTCCTCCCCATTCATACCGAGAACAGCAGAGGCATTGTCGTCAGAAAGTCCGTTTGCTAGCCCACTTATGACATAGACTAGAAACGAAGTAAAAAATAATACAAAACAGATTAATAAATATCGAAGCTTATAAAATGTTAATTCTTTTAAAGAAAGAGCAAACATTAAAAAATCACCTTCCTATTCTTCATTTCGCTATTAAGGATAACGAAACAATATGAACGGAAGATGAACGTGTTTTTACAGTTTTGGTAGATGAATGATAAAGGTGGTTCCTTCTTCTTTTGTACTTTCAACGTGAATTTTCCCATTATGAAGCATGATTACCGACTGAACGATGGACAATCCAAGCCCGGTTCCTTCCACTTTTTTTGATCGCGAAGCATCCACTCGGTAGAAACGGTCAAAAATACGTTCTTTTTCCTCATCAGATAATCCAATTCCAGTATCTTTAAAAGAAATTATTATATTGGTTTCATTTTCGGCAAGGGTAATATCAATGGATCCGCCATCGTGATTATATTTCATTGCGTTAGTGAAAAGGTTTTCCCATACGTGTTGGAGCAATTCAGGATCTGCCATAATCATCGTATCAGGCAAAGAGTAACTAATCATTATGTTCTGTTCATAAGTTTTCCATTGATAGCTACGAATCAAATCTTTCAACTGATGTGCGACATTATACTTTTTCTTTTTTAATAAATCTTTGCTTTGCTCAAGTGAATTTAAAATGAGCAATTGTTTTGTCATTTTTGAAAGACGATTCGTTTCACTTTCGATAATTTGTAAGTATTGTTGCCTTTCTTCCTCCCGCAATGAATCATTCTGAAGTAATTGAATATAGCCCTTAATATTTGACAAAGGAGATTGAATATCGTGAGTAATATTGGATGTAAACTCTTTTCGAAGCTCTATCATTCGCTCTAATTTATGAGCCATATCAGTAAAATGGAGAGCAAGCTGTCCTATTTCATCATGACGATGGATGTCAAGCTCAATGGAAAAATCCCCTCTTTTTAATTTTTTCGTTGCATTCGTCAATGTATGGATCGGTTTGATTAAAAATTTTGTACTAATCATAACGAATAGAATGCTTAACAAAATCGTCAGCAATAACAGCCACCCAAATAAAACATGCATCTCATTAAAAAGAAGCTTAATGTCTGGACGTACAAACATGGCATAATGGTGACCGCCAATTGTAAGGGGCACACCGATTGTATTTATTAATTCATTCGCGAAAAAACCGGTAATAAAAGTACCAGTTGGAAATTGTTCAATCCCATGATAAGTCTTTCCTGATAATACATCTTCAATCGTCTTCTTTGGTAAATATTTTACCCGATATGGAGTGCCAAAAAATTGTTCCTCTTCTTGTTGAGAAACTAAATAAATTTGATACCCTGTTCGAGAGACTTGGTCAAGATAGTCGTCAATATGTATTTCAGGATGCTTCTCAGCAAAGGTAGCAATTTCCACCGCAATCTTTGTGTTTTTTTCATCATTCAATGGTTTTAAAATGTGCTGGTAGTAATAATTAGAAAGAAAAAACGCGATGATACTGCTTGCTACCATAATAGTGATAAATGTTGCGGAAAATTTTGCCGTCAAATTTCTCATGCTTTCGTTTCCTCTAACTGATACCCAACACCGCGGACCGTTTTAATCGTTAAATCCTTTGAGTGCTGAATCACTCTGGTTCGTAGTCGTTTAATATGAACATCAACAGTTCGTTCATCACCCTCATAATCGATTCCCCAAATGGCTTCAATTAAATGGCTTCTCGTAAAGGTTCGGTTAGGATTGGACGCAAGAAAGGCTAGTAACTCAAATTCCTTTAAAGGCAATAAGAACGTACGTCCATTCACTTCAACTTCATAGCTTTTCTGATTGATCATCGTATCTCCAATGCGGAGGATCGCTTCACTTTGTTTATCATATCTCCTTAATAACGCTTGAATTCGAAATAGCAATTCTTTGATTTCGAACGGCTTAACCACATAATCATCCGTCCCCGCCCTAAACCCCGTTGCTTTATCTTCCATTTGATCTTTAGCAGTTAGTAAAATAATGGGGAGGTCGTAAACCTTACGAATTTCTTTTGTTAATTCAAAACCATCCATATGGGGCATCATCACATCAACAACCGCTAAATCACAACGATTGGATTCAAGTTGTGTTAAGGCCTCTTTTCCATCAGCTGCTTGACGGACAGTGAAACCATTTTCTTCTAAATGCTTGCTAATAAATCTTCTAATATTTGAATCATCATCTACGACAAGAATCGTCATCATGATCTTTCTTCCTCCCTTTTTCTTTAAAAATAGGATAATTATAAGTTGAACTAAAAGAAGGAGACTCACTAAGAGCTTATATTATTTTCTTCTAAAAAAGAAACTTGTCTCATACATTTTATTATTCGCTCTAGTAGCTAAGAATAGATGGAGTTCATAAAGCTATTGTATGTAAATAGCGAGGTTTCCTAAAATAATTGGACCAAAATAATTCTGAGAACTTAAGGGTTTATTGTGTTTGTTGTTTTTGGGTAGGAAAAAGACTGCCTCTATGCAATCAGAAGGGGAGAAGAAATGAAATCATTTATAAAAGGAACTTTGCTGCTCTGTGTAGCAGCATTTTTCGGAGAATGTTTAGAGTTTTTAACGAACATGATCTTGGCCAATGAACTTGGGGAACATGGGATGGGAAAATATATGTCGATTTTACCGTCCGTGTTTTTAGTCGTCATCTTAGCTAGTTTCGAATTGCCCATTTCCATTTCAAAATTTATTGCTGAGAAGGAAACGACCTTTCATAGGAGTATGTTACATCATGCTATGAGACTAGCCATTTTCATTACTTGCGCTTTATTATTAATCACTACGTTTATTTTTTCCTTTTTTCCCGTGTTTCATGATTTTCATCCAATGACCCGTTGGCTTGTTCTGATTTTAATTCCAGTTGTATCCTTTTCATCTGTTGCCCGGGGATATTTTATGGGCATTCAACAAATGAAGCGAATTGCGGTAGCCAACTTTTTACGGAAACTTTTTCAATTGGCATTATTGGTCCTTGTCTATCGATTATTTGATTTTAATCAGGAGATGGCCATTCTTGTTGCATTAGGAACGGTTATCGCGAGTGAGATTATCGTCTTCCTCTATCTAATGTATTCGTATTACCTGCAAACAAAGATATTGAAACGAGTCCCGAAAAAATGGTTAACGGGGAAAGAGGCACGTAAAAGTTTACTGTCTGTATCATTGCCGACGACAGGAATGCGTATTTTTAACGCAGTGACCAATGCGATTCAACCTTTTTTTATTACTTATGTACTTGGGTTATCCGGTTTAACAAAGGTTGTAGCAACGGAACAGTATGGAATGGTAGCGGGAGTTGCTTTTTCCATCGGATTTTTTCCTGCATTTATTGCCCATTCCTTATTAGTGATGTTGATTCCGACTGTCTCAGAGGGGTATGCCAAAAAGGATATGGAAAAACTGCGAAGGTTATTGAAACAAGTAATCGGAATTACAATTTCCTACGGTGTACCAGCGATGGTTATTGTATATTTCTGGGCGGATTTTTTTACACAATGGTTTGTTCCTTCGTTGGAGGCTGCTTATTTTTTACAATTATTACTTCCTTATTTTCTTTTTCATTATATCTCTATTCCGTTACAAGCCATTCTTATTGGGATTGGCCTTGTGAAGGATACCTTTTACCATACGGTTATTGCAACGATAGTGGAGTTCGGTTTTATTTATATTCTTGGTTCACATGGGAGCTTACAAATGAAAGGGGTCATTCTAGGAATGAACTTCGGAGCTGTTCTTTTGGCCCTGCTTCATTACTTCACAATATGTAAAAAATTAGGAGTTTCCTTGTTGCTAAATAAATTTAATGAAAGAGTGCTGTATTAATGAAGTTGCGCAAAAAATACGAGATTTAGCGCAAAAATTCTTGGGAAAATCGCATAAATCTTGGGAAATAAGCATATCTGTTTCATAAATGTTCATATCTCCATGGGGAATAATCATATACAATTGGGAAATATGCAAATACTTTAGGAGCATGCAAAAAATCATCGCAAAAGCCCTTGGTCAAGGAGGCGATGATTTTTTGATTTCTTCTGAGATAGAAGAAATATTGTAATTTACCCAATCGGTCATTCGCTGATAGTTCTTTTCTCAAACCGAACTTCCCATCTTAAAGAGGTTAACGGTACGAAAATATCTTTTTTTAAAAAGATGTATGCTGGTTTTGTAATGGTTGCCGGTTTAACGCCTTTTGTAATTTTGGAATGAAGACTAAAGAACAGATCGTGACAACGGTGTCTAGTGGGAAATAAGCGGCCATCCACGACCACGCGATAATATAGCTGAAGCTGTCTGGAGCCTCCGCCCAATATTTAAATGCGATATACATATAATTGGTTCCAATAAAATAATTGATGATGATTGCCAAACTGCCTGCTCCAATATAGGTAAAAAGGGAGCGCTTCTTTTGTTCAAAAAATTTCCCAACGTCATAAGCAATGAGGATAAAAGAGATCACGAAGCCGAATGTTGGGCTTAATAAACTAGCGGGTCCTCCTTTAAATTGGGCAAACACTGGTGCCCCCGCTAATCCGATAAACATATAGGCTGTCATTGAAATTGCCCCAAGTCGACTTCCAAGAATTCCTCCCGCCAAAATGGCAAACATTAATTGTAATGTAATGGGTACACCCCCAATTGTTAAAAAGGGAGATACATTCGCTCCTACCCCCATTAATGCTGCAAACAATGCACAAATAACGATTTCCCTTGCTTTCATAATAACCCTCCAAATGAAAAAATAGTATGATTGTTGACTGTCCTTGCTTGTCGTGGCAGAACAGTCGCCTCCACATTTCTTGATGTCCAGTTGCGGCTCCTAGGCGCTCGAGGTCAAAAGTCAATCTCCTTCAGAAGGGAAGATCGCCTTCTTACGGATCTTGTCTTTTGCTTGTCGCGCCTACTCAGTCGCCTTCACATTTCTTGTTGCTCACTATTATGATATATGTTAACATTTTTGTAAATAAGGTTAACATATATTTTTTTACTGGAGGGGTAGGAATGTCTGTTTTTTTCTTGACTGGAACGGATACAGATATTGGTAAGACCGTTGTTACGACATTGCTTGCAAGTTTTTTTAAGGAACATGGTCTACAGTTTTTTCCGTACAAACCGATTCAATCAGGGGCAATTGAACAGGATGGAAAGTTGATTGCACCCGACCCTGATATGTATCGATTAGTAATGGGCAATCAAAATGAAGAGGATTTTAATACGTATTTATTGAAAAAGCCGAGCTCACCTCATTTAGCAGCTGAATTGGAAGGTGTTCATTTTGATTTTTCATTAATTAATGAAAAAATTAATAGCTTGCGAGATACATATGATGGGGTCATTGTGGAAGGGGCAGGGGGACTTTATGTTCCAATTAAAAAAGATGGTTACAGTATGATTGATTGGATCGAAAATCTAAAGGTTCCGACGATTTTGGTTGCACGAGCGGGTCTTGGAACAATTAATCATACTGTACTCTCGATTGAAGCAATGCAAAAAAGGGAGATTCCGATAGCGGGGCTCATTTTGAATCATGTCTATGATGAAGATGAAACAATTGAAAAAGATAATGTACAGATGATTCAAAAGCTCACAAATGTTCCAATCATTGGGACTGTCCCTTATTGCGAAAATATTCGAGAAGTACTTATCGATAAAGACAAAAGAAAAGAGTTACATGCTAATTGGAATATGAATATTTTAAAGGAGGCTGTTGTAAATGAACCCGCAACAATTATTTGAAAAAAGTAAAAAATATATGTGGCTCCCATTCACACAGATGACCGATTATGAACGTGATCCACTGATTATTGAAAGTGGCGACGGAGTTCGTCTTAAGGATATTTACGGAAATGAATACTTAGATGGAAATTCCTCACTATGGTTAAATGTTCATGGGCATCGCAAAAAAGAAATTAATGACGCTATTATAAAACAATTAGATACCATTGCACACTCAACGCTACTTGGGGCAGCAAATGTTCCGTCTATTTTACTGGCTGAAAAGCTGATTGAGATTGCGCCAGAGCCGTTATCTCGTGTGTTCTACTCCGATAGCGGGGCTGAATCTGTTGAAATTGCTGTGAAAATGGCCTATCAATATTGGCAAAACAAAGGAATCAAAGGGAAAACAAAGTTTGTCACATTAAGTAATGGTTATCATGGGGATACAGTGGGAACGATGAGTATTGGATCAATTGAAATTTATCATAAAGTCTATACTTCTTTATTATTCGATGCACTTGTTGTGCCATTTCCATCTGTATATCACCACGAATCTTCAGATGAACAAGTGGTTTGCCAAGAAGGCTTACAACTACTTCGCGACTTATTTGAAGAGCATCATGAAGAAATTGCCGGCATGTCCGTCGAGTCGATGATGCAAGGTGCTGGTGGGATGAATATCATGCCAAAAGGATATTTAAAAGGTGTGGAAGCTTTATGCCGCGAATTTGACATTTTACTTATTGTAGATGAAGTGGCGACAGGATTTGGTCGTACAGGAAAAATGTTTGCTGTTGAACATGAGGATGTACATCCTGACATCATGACGATGGCAAAAGGGATCACGGGTGGATACTTACCTGTTGCGGCCACTTTAACGACAGAAAAGGTGTATGAAGCATTTTATGGAGAATATGAAGAAATGAAAACTTTCTTCCATGGTCATTCTTATACAGGGAATCAACTTGGCTGTGCAGCGGCTCTTGCCAATTTAGAAATTTTCAAGAATGAAAAATTAGTTGAGCAAGCAAGCCAAAAAGCGGAATATGTGAAAGAATTACTTCAAGAGGTAAAAGATCTTGAACATGTAGGGGATATTCGCCAACTTGGATTGATGTGCGGAATTGAATTAGTGAAGGATTGCCAAACAAAAGAGCCCTTCCCTTGGGAGTTGCGAGTTGGATATCAATCTACATTAAAAATGAGAGAACTGGGAATGATTACACGTCCACTTGGAGACGTCGTTGTTTTCATGCCACCACTTGCTGCAACATTTGAAGAATTAAAAGACATGGTGGAGATATTAAAACAAGGAATCATCTGGGCAACAACCGAATACACAAAAGAACGAGTGTAAGAACAAAAGCGGAAGCGCCTGTTCATCGGCGTACGGATTTCGTAGGTTTCGACCGAGATAAAGGAAACACAGCGAGCCGGTTTTGCGAGCTGATG
>NZ_JAUSUC010000070.1 GCF_030813365.1 Oikeobacillus pervagus | reverse complement strand
TTCATCTAATAAGTGAAAAAGAGAATTCCACTGAAAAGCCGGTAAGTCAGCATTTCAGTGGAATTTTGTATTTGTCGGTGAATAATCTAGGATTAATTATACCTCTCTTCTAAACTTTTTTAATATTTTGTGAACGTTTTTCACAAATCATAATATATCACACTATTATTTTAATTGGACAAAAATTTCAATATTTTCATATATTTAACAAATTCAAACTTCGATTAACTTATTTTTTACAATTTATCACAATTTTCTACACATTTATATGATATACTACTGAATATTTGGAAATTTTAAATTTGTATAAAATGGGGTAGGAAAATGAATTTAAGTAAAAAGTATTTGTTTGTTCTTCTAAGTATTTTTTTCATATTAGTCTCATTTCCGGTTTAAAAGAAGTTTTAGAAATAATGAAAAACCAATACCCGTCTTTGAATGTAACAGCAATCGAAGATATTGGATTAATATATGTAGAGAATTCTAAAAATATAGATGTAAATAAAATTGAAAATAAAATAATAGAATATATAGATATACAAGGGGAATTACCAGATCTCATTTCGCCTTACGAAGATACCGTTACACCAAATAGAATTCTAAACGAAGTGAAGCAATTAACACTCGATGAGTTTAAAGAATCTAATCAATTTGACTAATATCGAGTTTCCATCACTAAATTCTGAAACATTTACGCCTTTTAATTGGTATTTAAAAGATGTGACAAGTGATTATAAGAATTTATCTATTGATACAGGGGAACATTCCACAATTGCTTTAATAGATAGTGGAGTAGATATAGAACACCCATTGATAAAAGAAAATATTGATTTAACATTAGCAAAAAATTATGTCACAAATGACATGGATATTACTGATGAATTAGGTCATGGCACAACTATTGCTGGGATAATGTCAAGTATTGCTCCAGAGACAACAATTGTTCCTTACAAAGTTATTGGAAATGAGGTAGGGAAATCAGTATGGGTGATAGATGCTATTATTGATGCAGCTAATAATGATAATGATGTGATTAACTTAAGCCTCGGTACTTATTTTATTAAGTCAGAAAAAGAAGATAAGTTACTGATTAAGGCATATAAAAAAGCTGTAAAATATGCAGAAAGAAAAGGGTTTGTTGTAATAGCCTCTGCCGGAAATGATGGATTTGATTTGGATGAATTGAAAGAGCCTAAATTTAAGCACTTACCCGGTGGTTTACATAATGTTATAACAGATTCAAGTAATACAAAGAATAATAACTTAGCCTATTATTCAAACTTTGGTAAAGAAGTTGATTTCTCTGCGCCTGGCGGCTCTCTTTTTGATGATAATGGATCCAATAATACAAATGAAATGATCATAACAACTTTTCCAATTAATCAAATGAATACACCTTTAGATCAATCACTTGGAATTCCTCAAGGATACACACTAACTGAAGGAACAAGTTATGCCGTACCACAAGTCAGTGCTACGGCAGCTCTTATTATTTCAGAGTATACAGAACGAACAGGTAATAAGCCTTCTGTTAATAAAGCGCTTAAATATCTAGAGAAGGGAAGTTCTGATATCGGTAAGCCTGGTAGAGACAATTATTTTGGAGAAGGAAAAGTGAATGCATATAGTTCCTTAATGATGATGAATAAATAAAATAAGAAGAGAGACTTTCTCAGGTTCCTTATATATATAAATCATTTTTTAACTAATAATTGGTAATGATAATTACCTGTTCTAATTTAAATATTGAGAAAAATAATTTGAAGGAGGCAGTTCATATCAATAAATTTAAAACTGTAGGTATCTCTATTTCTATCGTACTGATAATATTACTCTTTATTGCATTTTTTGAATACATCTTTTTAAGAATAATAGGTTTCCAATATAATTCATTATTGGATTTAGTATTGTTCTTTATTTTGTATTTATTCCTTGAAATACCTCTTGCTTTTATTACAGATGCAATACCAAAAGCTTTAAAATCTGTTGGCATACTTCAAACGAGTAAAGGATGGCTACCATTTATTTTGAATACAGCTCTTACCTTTTTATTGGTTGGAAATTAAGAAAAGATGAGGATGAACCACCAGATATTGATAGTGAGGAATTTAAAGAAATAGATAATAAATTTAAATCCTAAAAATAAATCATTAAACATATGTGAATGCTTTATACAAACCTAGTTCACATAAATCCAAAAGGAGGAAGTGCCCACTAGCAAAAACCCCTTACCAATCAAGGGGTTTCTCTTTCTTCCCCTTAGAATCTCTATGCAGGATTTTATACATCGTTGATAGATCAGTATTTTCAGCTTTCAAAGAAGCCTTTGTAGACGTCAAGACGAATTTTACACGTTTTGCTCGTTTGCTTTTTACGCTTTTGCTGAAAACACACCCTTGGATATAAATTATTGGCGAAAAAATATAATATGCCTAGTCCTTCCCCATTAAAAAATTGGGTGAGATCTTATAAAGAACAGGGCATGGATGGATTAAAACGAAGAAAGACGAAAAAGAAGTATTCTGTTCAATTTAAATTAGATGCGGTACAATTTATGTTAAAGACAGGTGCTTCTTATTTAGAAACTGCTGTTCAATTTGATTTGAACAATCCTTCCTTAATTGCACGCTGGTTAAAAGCTTTTCGTGATCAAGGGATAGAAGGCCTGAAACCAAGATTAAAGGGTCGACCTTCTATGTCTAAGAAACCTAATAAGCAAAGGAAAAAGGAAGAAAAGAAAATAACACGCGTGGAAGAATTAGAACGTGAGAATGAACTACTAAGGCTAGAAAATGCATATCTAAAAAAGTTGAAAGCTTTTCGGGAGAATCCGAATGCCTTCTACGAAAAGCACAAGCAAAGATCGCATTCGACCTCAAAAAAGAAGGATTCCGATTAAAAGATATTCTTCTTGTTGTAGATATTCCAGAAGCAACCTATCACTATCACGTGAAAAACTTTGGCAGAGAAGATTCAGACGCGGAATTAAAAAACATCATTACAGACCTATTTAAAAAGTTCCATGAACGTTATGGATACAAACGGATCACGAGAGAATTAAAGAAACTGGGATATGTGATCAACCATAAAAAAGTGTATCGGATTATGCGAGTACTGGGATTAAAATGTGTGAAATTTATTCGGAAATCCCGTAAATATAATTCGTATAAGGGAAACGTTGGAAAAGTGGCAAAAAACCGGCTATCCCGGCGTTTCAATACATCTATTCCACTGCAAAAATTAGTAACAGACATAACAGAATTCAAATGCCTAGGCGAAGAAAAGTTATATTTAAATCCAATTCTTGATCTTTATAATGGTGAAATTATTGCCTATGAAATGAAGAAACGTCCAACTTTAGATCTTGTCATGGACCCTTTGAAAGAAACGATCGGGATAATAAAGAATCGTGCAACTTATCGCACCACCATTCATTCAGACCAGGGCTGGCATTATCAACACAACCAATGGGTCAAGACATTAAAAGAAAATAAAGTGTTTCAAAGTATGTCACGTAAAGCAACCTGCGCAGACAATGCTTCGATGGAGAATTTCTTTGGCATTTTAAAGCAAGAAATGTATTACGGAGAAGAATTAGTAAGTTATGAAGAATTAAAGAGAAGAATAGAAGATTACATCTACTGGTATAACCATGAACGATCAAAAGAAAAATTGGCCGGATTGAGTCCGATCGAATACCGAACTCAATCTAGCCAATCAGCTTCATAATAAAAACTCTAACTTTTGGGGGTAACCACCTTCCCCCGGGGCTTTTTTATATCAAAAAAATGACGATAAAATAGATGGTCATGGCACAAATGCCAATGGGGATGCCGAACGCGGCCCATTCTTTGCTTGTGATTTTCAATTTCCCTGCGGCGATAATATTGGGAATGTTGCCTGGGATTAGCATTCCTCCGCTAATAAGAAGACCGAGCAGGATGGCTTGGATGGTGAATTCATTCATTTCAGGGCTGATTTCAGCAGCAGCAAGAGTTGCATTATCTAAAATAGCTGAAATGATATTTGCCCAATAGAGAAAGGTAGGAGAAAGTCCAAGTAAATAGGTTCGAATCAAGGGCTCAAACCCTTCCCCTAATAACGTAAGTCCCATAACAAATAAATAGATTTTTATGGTTCGTAGAAAAATGTCTGAATAGTTTTCGATTTGTTGATGGTGTGAATATCCTCCTTTACTTTCCTTAGGATCGACAACGATAGCTGTTAAAAACCCAAAGGTCAAAATCGCCACCGTTACATCGATACCTATCAATCTTATTAAGTAAAAAAAGTCTTGATTTAATTTGCTTACCGTTAATGTAGATAAAGGTTCCCCTATAGGAGTTAAGGCGGCACCGATTCCAATGGAAAAACAAGCGAGCACGATGAAGCGAACTTCTGCTTCCCGTTCCAGTCTTAAAATCGTGACAATTAAGACTAAAATTAGGGAGGCAATAATCGCTGTAATAATGCTTGAGATGAATCCTAAAACGATGACAACAAATGCTAAAAATAATCGAGGGTTCATTTTACGATTGAACGATAAAATGCCTGTTTCTAAAGGAAGATAGAACCATTTAAATAATAATCCTGCGAGAAGAACCGCTCCAGAGATATAAATAGGGTTTTGTAAAGCCTCCCAGAAAAGCTCAGATGATAACCCCTCACCAATATATACGGCAAATAAGCCCATTAAGAATAAAAAGATTTCTAAATTTTTTTCAATGGGCTTGACCGTAAACGGAAGAAATAAAACACATAAGAAAACGATTATTAATCCTATCATTTCAAATCCCTTACTTTCATGATTAGTCATGGAATAATAGTAAATGTATGAGGTTGTCCATTAAAATATTCCAGGGTTAAAAAACAACTTATTTGAAGGGGACCTCTCTGTGAACTACCTTTGATGAATTTGGAAATAATAAAGAGGAAAAGAGGTGAAGAGATGGCACGAAACAATAAAATTCTCGTTCCAGAAGCAAGACAAGTACTAGACAGATTAAAAGCGAAAGTGGCAGACACAAACCAACCAGATCAAGCAAAGTTTGAAATCGCTAATGAAATGGGGGTTCCTTTAAATAAAGGGGATAACGGAAATTTGACATCCAAAGAAGCAGGGAAAATTGGTGGAAAGCTTGGTGGAAATATGGTTCGAGAAATGATTAAAATGGCAGAGCAACAATTGATCCGTAAAAAATAAGAAATCTTGGCCAGTCAATTTTTACAAAGAGACGATCTTAAAAAAAGATAAGTTTACCCAAATAGGTGAAAACTTTCCTTTTAAATAGAAAAAAGCTATCGGACTCATCCAATAGCACAAAAAGGGGGAATACAATGGTAAAAGAACCATCATATCTCCCATCTTTTCCAGTTTAGTAGTTATTATACATGAAAAAAGTTTATTCTTCCTAAAGTTCAACTAACATTCAGTGGGTTTTTTCATCTCCCACTGAATGTTAGTTGAACTTATCGGACCTTTAAGATCCGTTGTCCTCCACCTATCTTTTTTGTTTCCACATCATTTGGAGATGGAGGTTTTACTGCCTGTTAAGGTGGGATAAAAGATAAGTGATCAAGCTTTCTCTTTTGTTCTAAATAATGCCTAATGTGCTTAAAAACACGATGATGATGGTAATGGGAACGATCCATTTCATTACATTGTGCCAAAGGGCAAATGTCGATGGGGAAAGTGTATTTCCAAGTAGAAATTCTTCTTTTGTAATGGTCTGATCCATTTTATATACAATAAAAAGAGCGATGCCTAAATTTCCTAAAGGCAGCATGATATTACTAACGAGATAGTCAGTTGCATCAAAAACGGTTTTATCAAAAAGATGAAAGTCTTTTAACACGCTAAATGAAAGGGCAGCCGGAATTCCAGCAATGAATACGATGATTCCTGCCAACCAGGAAACCTTTTTCCGCTGTCTCTTTTCATTAGCGGTAAACGCAGCAACAATAATTTCAAGCAAACTAAAAGAGGAAGTTAATGTTGCAAATAGGAAAAGCAATAGAAAAAGACTTAAAAATAATTCACCAAATGGAATTTGCGAAAAAACGGAAGGAAGGACAATGAATAAAAGTCCTGGCCCTTCTGTCGGCTCGAAACCGAAAGAAAAGACAACTGGGAAGATGGCCAATCCTGCAAGTAGTGAAACGAATATATTCATAAACACAACAGAGCTTGCAGATGCAGGGATACTCACATTTTTGTCTAAATAGGAGCTATACGTTACCATACAGGAAAATCCGACGGCTAATGCGAAAAAGGATTGTCCAAGGGCATACAGTACGGCCTCACTCGTAATCTTCGTGAAATCCGGTTGTAAGAAAAATTTTACTCCTTCCATAGCTCCTTCTAATGTTAAGGAACGAATCACTAAAATAATGAAAAAGATAAAGAGCAATGGCATCATGTATTTATTTGCTCTTTCGATTCCATTTTGAACACCTAATGATACGACGACTATATTCATGACTAAAAAGATTGCTAGGCCCAAAATGGTTAACTTAGGACTACTTGTCACCATCTCGAATAGTTCAGGGTAATTGGCCCCTTTATCAATCACCCCGCCGACAATGGATAAAGCGCTATAAATTAAAACCCAACCGCCGACAACGCAGTAAAAAGATAATAGCAGAAAGCATCCAAGGACACCGAGACGTCCAATATTTACCCATAAACTGTTGGGGGCATGGGATTTATAAGCACTAATGGCTTCTTTCCCAGCACCACGTCCAATTACAAATTCAGAAATAAGCATAGGAAGACCAATTAATAGGGTGAAAATAATAAAGAGAAGAAAAAAGGCTCCACCACCGCTCATACCAGTTACATAGGGGAACTTCCAAATCGCTCCCAACCCAATAGCGGCACCAGCAGATGAAAGAATGAACCCTAATTTAGAAGACCACTGTTCCTTTCTGTCCGTCACCATTCCTCCTCCTTTCTAACTTGATATGAATACGAGAATGTATTTTAGGTCAAGAATTATGTACTATCCTAGTTTACACTACAAAAAACACCGTTTCCAAATATATTTTATTATCCCAGCTTAACGGGCAATAAACCCCCGCTGAATGAAGTTTATTTTATATATTATTTTTTGAAAAGAATCTAGAAAAGAAGGTAAGATGCATGAAAGAAGAGATGCATATATGAACAATTGCCCCCATACATTGAAATGAGGACGTAATGGGGAGATGGTGAAATATGCAATTCTATTACGGGCAACAAATGCCATTAAGAATCTTGGATGAAGCGGAATTTTGGAAGCATCAAGAGGAAGAACATACAGTCGTCATTCGTGAGTTAGTAACTGGACTGGAGCCCGAATTTGTAGAAGCTTTAAAGGAATGGGAGAAGGCACTTTCAGAAACACATCAAAAAATCGTTCGCTATATTGAATCCATCATTCGCACAGGATCCTATGTACCGACACAGCTTTATCAACAAGTCCTACAGCTCATCTCTTTCTGCTTACAGCAAAGTTTAGATTTTATAAAACTATGTCGGCAAATAAAAGATGAAAGTGCTGCTGTGAGTAAAAACCCTACCGCAAAGGTAGTGTTGAATCATATTATTCGTGAGTCTGAATACTTTATAGGAATTGCCCAAACATTACTATATGGAGTACAATCCGAACAGAAATCATAATAAAAAAATGATGCTACCCATAAGGGAGCATCATTTTTTTATTAAGCAAATTATGCTTTTTGTACGTTAGCAGCTTGTGGTCCACGATTTCCTTCAACGATTTCAAAAGTAACCGTTTGGCCTTCGTCTAAAGATTTGAATCCTTCACTTTGGATAGCAGAAAAATGTACGAATACATCGTCTCCGCCTTCTCTTTCGATGAATCCAAAGCCTTTTTCAGCGTTAAACCATTTTACTTTACCTGTTAACATTTGTCTTCCTCCTTGAGTTGACCGTATTTCACCATAAGTTAATTTAAAAATTTTTGTAAGGCGCTGTTAAACGATAATCTTTTGAAGGGTCGTTGAAGTCTTCATTATTTACAGACTGCGAATGCAACAATGCCTATGCAAAAAAGCCGTAGTCCAATGGAATTAGGACTATTAAATCGCCCACATTTCATTGTAGCTACGACTTTTATATTCCAAAAAATTATTTAAACGAACTTATTAGTCTATGTGTAATAGTATCCTAAAAGATGTATAAAGTCAAATATTTATCATGAATTAGAATGTATGTTTGCTGTGGTTTTCAATGACCTGTAGCATTTTAGTGGATGGGCTCATTTCGCTATGACAAATAGGGCATACCGGCTTTTCACTACTTTTGAAATTGTCTCTTACCCAACAATTACAATCCTCTGAAGTGCACTCCCAAACTTTTGTCTCCTCAGTGACGATTTCCTCAAGGTTTCTTCTACCGAACGCCATTTTCTCACACCTTCCATTGTTTTAAAAAAAGAGATCAAGGCCATAAAAAAATACTTATTATAGAAAACAACACTTTATGCTGTAAACTCTAATAATAAGTGCAGTCTAAAAAATTTATGATCTAAATCAAGTATACATCAATTGACAAACGAATTCCAATTTAACCGACTGATTTAGGGAGAAAGTTTGAAGAAACCAATTATAGTCAGCATAGAAAGACCTAAATGAACACTTTGTTAGGTAAAAGGGAAATGCCCTGCATACAGAGCTTTTCCTTTTATCTAAGCGAATAAACTTCATTGTAGTTGTGTGGAGATTGGACAAGAAAACGTTCTTACTCAGCTGGCGGAGTAAAGGAACGGTTACTAAATTCAGTATCAAGCATAAATAGAGCATTCGGGTCATTGATGATTCGTTTTAATCTTTGAATAATGCTGTCGAATGTGGCCTCTTCTTCCACTTGTTCATCAATAAACCATTTCAAGAAAGCAATTGTCGCATGTTCTCGTTCATCCCATGCGATATCTGATAGGTGATAAATTCTTTTTGTGACCTCTTTTTCATGTTCCAACCCTCTTTCAAAAGCATCTAGTAAGGAGTCGAACTCATTGGACGGATTTCCAAATCCTTTAATAATCGGATGTTCACCACGATCATTAATATAATTGTAGATTTTCATAGCATGGAACCGTTCCTCTTCTGCTTGAACTAGGAAAAAGTTTGCAAATCCATCATAGTTTTCGGATGAACAATAGGAGGCCATCGCCATATAAACATGGGCAGAGTAAAATTCATAGTTCATTTGATCAATTAATGTATCTCTTAATTTATTCGATAACAATAAAAAAACTCCCTTCACTTAATATAATCTCCATCATGATTGTTGCATTGTTTCCTTTCTATTGGACACTGTTAATAAACTTGGCTGTTCATTTCCGCCCCCATCAACACAGTTATTAAATCAACATGGGCCTTAGCACAGCCTTCTCTTAAAAAATCCTATTGAAGTAATTATTATAACTCAACTTTCGCACCAGAAAAATAAGCGCTAATTGTTGGCTGTATTGTATTTAATATCTATTAAATATGTTGCTTGACAATGTTTTTTTAAAATGAAAAAACACCTCATTCTTTGGTATAGTGTAATTGACTAGAAAACACTACCATACAGAAGAGGTGTCCCCTATATGATAGATCAAAATAGCCAATATAATCAACTACCAAAAGAACTTGATTCTGTTTTTTCTGAGCTTGAAATGAATAAACACTTACGCCAAGCAGGAATTAAAAAATCCTTTGGTTTCAGCTGTTCTTACTTATTTCAGCT
>NZ_JAUSUC010000069.1 GCF_030813365.1 Oikeobacillus pervagus | reverse complement strand
GGTCAACTGTCAATCTCCTTCAGAGGGGAAAACCGCCCTCTTTCGGACCTTGTCACTTGCTTGTCGTGGCAGAACAGTCGCCTTCGCTTTTCTTGGCTAGCTATGGCTCTTTGCCACTCGAGGTCAACTGTCAATCTCCTTCAGAGGGGAAAACCGCCCTCTTTCGGACCTTGTCACTTGCTTGTCGTGGCAGAACAGTCGCCTTCGCTTTTCTTGCGACGTAGATAATTCGCTGGCTGGTGTTGGTTGGGGGTTGGTTGGTGAAGTCTGCGCTTATTTGTTCGACTTGGAAACCAACTTTTTTTAACCACTTTTCGTAATTTTGAATGGGAAATGTTCTTTGTATATGAAGCTCATCAAATCTTTCATACCGCTGATCTTCCTCATTTAATACAAAAAAGGTTAGTTCATGTTCAACGGTATTCTCCACTTCCCCTTCAAAGCAATTCCAAATATATGAGATAGGATCATCATTAATAGTAAATGTCGAGCCGATAAAAATTTCTTGAATTTTATAGATAGAATGAACATCAAATAGGAGGAGTCCTCCTATTTTTAAATGTTCATACACCTTTGAAAAGGTTTTTAATACGTCTTGTTCTTCTCCAACATAATTTAATGAATCGCAAAAAATAGTCACACAGTCGAATTCTCCCAGCGCTTCTAACTCGCGCATATCCTGTTGAAAAAAAGGAATATGAAACCCCTGATTCACCGCTTTTTCTTGTGCAACCATTAACATATCTTCAGATAGGTCGACACCCGTTACTTCAAATCCTTCTTTTGCCAGCTGAACAGTAAATTCCCCAGTCCCGCAAGCGAGATCCAGAATCTTTTTCCCCGCAATGCCGTGTTTATTCATCTGTTCTTTTAATAATTCCATCCATTTACGATAAGGAACATCTTTCATTAGTTCATCATAAACGAATGCAAATTGCTCATAACTCATGATAACAGCTCACTTTGAATATCCTCTGTGGGTGCATCTCCCCATAAACGTTCTAGATTATAATATATACGCTCATCACGATGAAAAATATGTACAACTATATCTTCTAAATCCACTAGGATCCAGCGAGCCTCATTAAATCCTTCCATTCTTTTAATCGTATACCCCAATTTCTCTGCGCGCTCTTTTACTTCACGAGCGATTGCCTGTACTTGTTTATCTGAATTCCCATGACATATGACAAAATAATCGGCAATAAGCGAAATTCCTTGCATATTTAGTGCAATAATATTTTCTGCCCTCTTATCATCACAGGCTTTAGCTACTTCAACTACTAATTCTCGATTATTCATCTTGCTTTTGAAGCCTCCTTTAGTTGAAAAACTAGATCATTGTACGTATCAAATGTATCTGGATATATAGGCTGATTCTTTTTCATTAAAAATTGAACGGTATTTGAGATCGCTTTGATTAAGGCCATGTCCAGATTCGTTTTAGCTAATTCTCGAACTTCCTCTACTCCAGGAAAATGTCTCCCCGGTTCAATATAATCAGCCAAGTAGACAATTTTATCTAATAGGGTCATGTCAATTCTTCCTGAAGTATGATAGCGAATAGCATCCAAAATATCTAAATCACCCACTCCTACCTCTTTCTGAACTAAGTAGGCTCCTACTGGTGCATGCCATAATTCTGAGTGAAAGGAAAGCAATCGTTGATCCAATTTTTGTTCAATAATAATTGATTTCATTTCTTCTTTGGGGCGAAATTTGGCATAGTCATGAAAAATCGCAGCTAGTTCAGCTTTTTTTTCGTCTGCCCCATATCGTTTCGCTAACTGAATAGCCGTCTCCATCACTCCTAATGTATGCTCATAGCGATGTTCGGTAATTTGTTCTTTAACGATTTTTAGCGCTTCTTTTCGATCCATATAATTGTTTCTCCTTTATATAGGAAATGACCTTTTCCGGCAATAAATATTTGACTGTATAATCTTTACCTATTCTTTCACGAATAAGGGAAGAAGATAAATGAATTTCTGGAATATCTACAAGTAAAACTGGAAATGTAGTGATTGAAGAAAATTCAGGTCGGTTAACGCCTACGAAAGTAACCAAATCTAATAATTTATCGATCTTATACCATTTTGGCAAATACTCGATCATATCTCCCCCGATGATAAAATAAAATTCGGTTTTAGGTTCTCTTTCCTTCAAAAGTTTCATCGTTTCAAATGTAAACGATTTTCCCCCTCGATCCATTTCAATGGGTTCAATGTAAAATTGACCATGATCTTGTATTGCCAGCTTTACCATATTCATCCGATCGACATTTGTAACCCCCTGTGCAATTTCTTTATGGGGGGGTTCTTGATTGGGCATAAATCTCACTTCATCTAAATTTAATGCGTGAAGTACTTCGTTTGCGATCATTAAATGTCCTATGTGAGGAGGATTGAATGTGCCACCTAAAATTCCTACTTTTTTCTTCATTTTGGTAAATTGAACTGCTTATTTTCCTTTGATTCTTTGTATAAGACAATGGTGTTTCCTATGATTTGGACGAGCTCAGCCTTCGCCCCTTTACTTAATTCGTCTGCAACGATTCTCTTATCCTCATCACAATTTTGCAAAACACTTATTTTTATTAATTCTCTTGCCTCAAGGGCATCTGCTATTTGCTTAATCATATTATCATTCACTCCCCCTTTTCCAACTTGGAAAATAGGATCTAAATGATGAGCTTGTGCACGTAAAAAACGCTTTTGTTTACCTGTTAACATAAGTACCTCCTAATTGTTGATAGACTAGTTGTTCCATCTTGTGAGTGTCGGGAAAGATGCCTGTCCATTTTTCAAATGCTAATGCACCTTGGTACACGAACATTTTCATTCCATTTTGAATAATCGCCCCTTGTTGTTTCGCTTTCAATAAGAACTTTGTTTGAATGGGATTATATACAATATCTGATACAATCGTGTTCGGTTGAAGTTCATCTATCTTTAATGGTGATTCATCCGTTTTAGGAGACATTCCAATGGAAGTCGTCTGAATGATAATGGAATAATCTTTTAATCTTTTCTCTGCTTCTTGTAAGTTCATAACGTTTGTCACCGTTTCATATGGACAATCATTAGCAAGCTTTTGTGCCTTTTCGACCGTACGATTACAAAGATCAATCTGTTTTACTTTATGAGCAGCTAATGTGCAATAAATTCCTCGAGCTGCTCCTCCAGCTCCTATAATTAAAATAGGCTCATTTTGCAAATACTCTTTGCATTGTTCCTTTAAGGCTCGTACATACCCTTCCCCATCGGTATTAAAACCTACCCATCGGTTCTCAACTCTTACTACTGTATTTACAGCCCCTATCGCTTCCGCAAGAGGATCAATAGAGTCAAGCAAAGGAATGATCGAAGTTTTATGGGGGATCGTCACATTAAATCCTTGAACTCCAATTGCTTTCATCCCTTTTACCGCTTCTTCTAAATCTTCTGGCTTGACATGGAAAGGATGATAATACGCATCGATTCCAGCCTCTTTAAATGCAGCATTATGCATGGCAGGAGACATAGAATGGGCTATAGGGTCCCCGATTACACCAAATAATTGTTTCATTTCCCGAATCCCCCCATTTTTTAAATTTTTTTATAAAGTGAAACTTCATCCAGTGTGGGTTTTCTTCATCCCCCACTGAATGTTAGTTAAACTTATCGGACCTTTAGAGGCAGTGATCCTCCACCCATCTTCTTTGTTTCCAAATCGTGGAGGTTTTACTGCCCGTTAAGGCGAGATAAAACCTAATTCCGTACGAAAAGCAATATTTAAATTAATGATTTTCGTATAAAAACACTAACCCCTTTTGGAGCAAAGGCAGCCAGTATTGCCCCAGGTTCATTAATGGTCACCCATCCTAAACCAGAAAAAACAATATCTGTTTTTCCTTCTTTTATAGAAAATTCATGACGAACTAAAGAGGGGAATTCTGCTAATTGTTCCCTTCTTGGGGGTGCTAACATTTCTCCAATATGTTTTTCATAAAGATCATCGGCATTTTCTAACTTTGTACGATGAATATTCAGTTCATTTGATACATAACACGTAAAAGACCTTTTGCCGCCCGTTATATAATCAAATCTGGCCAAACCGCCGAAAAACAATGTTTGTCCTTCACTTAATTGAAATACTTTTGGCTTAATTTCCTTTTTAGGTGTAATGATCTTTAAATCTCGTTTATCAACAAAGTGAGCCATTTGGTGATGATTAATAATTCCTGGTGTGTCGATTAGAGCGGTATCATCATCAAAAGGAATCTCAATCATATCTAGAGTCGTACCTGGAAAATGTGAAGTTGTTATCACTTCCTTCTCCCCAGTTACTTCCTTAATAATTTGATTAATAAAAGTTGATTTTCCAACATTTGTACAACCAACTACATATACATCTTTTCCGTTTCGGTAGCTTTCAATCGCCTCTAACGCTTCCTTAATAAAATTTCCTTTAGATGCACTTACTAGCATGACATCAATCGGCTTTAAGCCAAGCTTCTTCGCCTCTTGTTTCATCCAATTTATTAACTTTGTATGCTTTACTGATTTCGGTAATAAATCCACTTTATTTCCAATTAATAATATTGGGTTCTTCCCTACAAAGCGATGTAATCCTGGTAACCAACTACCATTAAAGTCAAAAATGTCAACGATTTTCACAATAAGACTGTCTGTTTGTCCTAACGTATTTAAAATGTGTAGGAAATCATCATCTGTTAATGGAACATCCTGAACCTCATTATAATGTTTCAAACGAAAGCATCTTTGACAAATAATCTGTTCATTTTGAAGTGATGATGGCGGTGCATATCCAAGCCCATTTTTATTAGTTGTTTGGATCTCTACGCCACAGCCAATACACATAATATTTTCATTACTCACATTTAATCCTCCCACTGAATCATACCTCTGCGTTTAAAAAAGTTTAAGATCCCTCGTTCAACTTTCCGATTGATCCTTGTCCAAAATCCATCAGTTTGAGCAACAGGTGTTACTAAGATCGTATAAAACCCTGATCGATTTCCCCCTAATATATCAGTTAATAATTGATCCCCAATCACAACGGCTTCTTCCTTCTTAATCCCCATATCGCGAACTGCTTTTCGGAATGCTTTTCCCAATGGCTTACGCGCTCGGAAAATATATGGCAGGTTTAAAGGCTTAGAAAAAGAACTAACTCTTCCTTCATTGTTATTCGAGACAATGGTAATGAGAATACCGTGCTTAGCCATATATTCAAACCATTCTATCAGAGCCGGTGTAGCATCTGCACGATCCCATTCGACGAGTGTATTATCTAAATCTGTAATAATGGCTTTAATTCCTTTTTTAATTAGAACTTCTGGTTGAATATCCAGAATACTTTTGACATGTTCATTCGGTAAAAATTTCTTCAACAATCAAGACACCTCAATTACTCCAGCTATACTTCGTTTTATCATATCTAATTTTATCCATCGTTTCAAAAAAACTAAATAGCTGAGAAAAATAAAAAATGCAAAAAAGGACAAAAAATGATATTTTACATAGTTACCCAAAAAATTTTCGACAAATTTTCGTTAATTCCAACAGTTGTGGATAACCTTATGCACATTATCCCACCTTTAAACCAATGGTATTTACCATTTATAAACAACTTAACCACAACTTATCCACTTAATCTTGTGGATAAGAGAACGCTTGTTCCAGTTCATAATATTTGATATGGTAATAATACAACAACTGAACAAACTATATAATATGCCAGTTTCTTTTAAAAAAGAACGTTTCATTTGGAGGTGAAAGGCTAATGCGCAAATTATCTGATGAATTATTAATTGAATCTTATTTTAAAGCAAAAGAACTGAAATTAAGCCCGGAATTTATACGCCTCATTGAAACGGAACTAGATCGTCGGGCATTAGCACAAAAAATTAAAGCTTCATCATAAACTGAAAATTCATTATAATAGTAAGTCTAAATTTGGAGAATTATTTGATGGACTTAACATGCCTTAGACGAATGTATCTCTCTTTTCATTACTTCTCCATTTTAAAGGTCGATGATGATCTCCTAAATAGAACAACAACACCATCCCCCTTCTACTAAGGAAGGGGGATTCCTTTGTGTAATTTTCCAAGTAATTGACCCACTTTTACTTGCGTTGGGATGATAATATTTTCATCTTTTGAAAAGGTTCCTTCTTCAAATAAAAGAACAACAGTGGATCCGAAACTAAAATAGGCAACTTCTTCACCTTTCTGCCATACATTATTACTATGTATGCGCTCAATGGAATTAACAAACATTGCTCCAATTTTCGCTACGACTAGATGTCCATTAGGGGTTCTTAACTCTGTAATCGATCGATAATTCTTGGATAGTGGTTCCCTTCCATATTTAAGACCCCATTTATTAACCGGGTAAGAATGCACACCTAACTCCCATTGTTGAATCACCTCCGCGGTTATAGGACTATGGATACGATGGTAATTGGTTGGACTCAAATACAATACCATGTATGTTCCACCTATGTATTTCTCTGCTATATTTTCATCACCTAAAAGATCCACAATGGAGTACTCTTTCCCTTTCACCATCATTTTGTTTAGCAAAGTAATGGTACCGATTTCTTCAATTTCTGCATCCACTGGACTGATGACAGAATCTTCTCCCGTCATAATCGGTCTGCAACCTGGTTTTAATCTTCTTATAAAAAAATCATGGAGAGATCGATAATGGGCTAATGGATATTCCATCTCATTTTGATTGATTTTATACACTTTGGCAAATGATTTAATTAGCGGTCTACTTAGCGAAGATTGAGTAAAAATTTTCAAAAGATTGGAGGTCCATTTTTTATTTGTTAATTCTATAAATACTCGATATATGCTTTCTTTCAACTTTTCAAATCCCCCCTTTGAACGAATCAAGTATTCCCCTGCCATTGTACAGAATGTATCACATTAACGCATCTACTTTTTATAGGGTCCTAACAATTGATAAGAATCCTTAATTCTACATCATTTCTATTCAATGTAAAGGGGAATTTTTTCAAAAAAAATAATAAAATATATCTCTTTTATGATATAATATATTCTTGCAAAATTGTATTTTAAAATTAAGGGTATATTCCCTTCAATTCGAGGAGTGAGGGAATTTGTTTATTTCTCAAGTCGTTGATCATACGATTAAAAAAGTGAAAGCCCAAACAGCTAATGTATTAACTTTGGGAAACTTAACACTTGGCGCTTTCTCCATTATTATGGGGATTAAAGGTCAGTTCCATTTAAGTTTGCTATTAATATTTGTAGCTGCTTTAGCAGATCGTTTCGATGGTATGGTTGCCAGAAAGTTAAATATAGAATCTGAATTAGGCAGACAGCTAGATTCTATGTGTGATATTATTTCTTTCGGTGTAGCCCCTGCACTACTTCTTTACCAAGGTGTTCTTCATCAATTTGGCTTCCCTGGAATATTCTTCACTATATTCTTTATCGCTTGTGGAGCGTTTCGCTTGGCTAGATTTAACATTACTGAAAACAACGGATATTTTCAAGGTTTGCCGATTACGGCTGCTGGTTGTATTGCCACATTAAGTTATCTTGCCATTCCATTTATTCCAGCGCACTCATTTTTCTTTATCATCATTATATTATCTCTTCTCATGATTAGCTCATTCACACTAAAAAAGGTATAAGATCTGCTAGAGGACTTTCTCTTACACAGTCGAAAAAGTCGGGACCCTTCCCGGCTTTTTTCATGGAGTAAAAGGCATTTCAAACATTATTCCTATGGACATGCAAGGACAAGTTCCATCCCTCATATGTATTAGTTATAGGCAAATGTCCGAAAGGGGGATAATATGTTTGGAGTATTTACTGCCTTTTCATATTTTTTTAAAGAATTGGTCTTTCTCGTTTCATATGTAAAAAACAATGCGTTTCCCCAGCCACTATCATCGAGTGACGAAAAAAAGTATTTACAAAGAATGGCTGAAGGGGATGAAGAAGCACGAAATAAGTTAATCGAACATAATTTACGTCTTGTTGCTCATATTGTAAAGAAATTTGAAAATACAAACGAAGACCCTGAAGATCTAATCTCAATCGGAACGATCGGCCTGATAAAAGCGATTGAAAGCTATTCTGATGGAAAGGGAACAAAATTAGCCACATATGCAGCAAGATGTATCGAAAATGAAATATTAATGCACTTAAGAGCGTTAAAGAAAACAAAGAAGGATATCTCCTTACACGACCCGATCGGTCAGGATAAAGAAGGAAACGAAATTTCTTTAATTGATATTTTAAAATCAGATTCAGAAGATGTATTTGATACGATCCAATTAAGTATGGAACTTGAAAAAGTAATGAAATATCTAAGAATATTAGATGACAGAGAACAAGAGGTCATTATTGGCCGATTCGGCTTAAACATGAAAAAGGAAAAAACCCAAAGAGAAATTGCTAAAGAATTAGGAATCTCTCGAAGTTATGTTTCGCGGATTGAAAAACGAGCCCTAATGAAAATGTTCCACGAATTTTACCGTGAAGAAAAAGAGAAAAAAGGCAGACTTGATAAAGAATAGGCGTGTAGTTTCCTAAACAAAAATAAGGGCTGCTCATGGCAGCCCTTATTTTTGAATATCATTGAACAAAATCACGATTATATATTTTTTGGAATGAATCTCATTTACTCAATAGTAGCTGAAATGATCACACCTGTTGCAGTAGCCAAAAGTAATCCTAAAATCATCATCAACATTCAAATCACTCCTTTGTTACAATCCACCTATCTTAATAATAATTTATCACATTCATATTCGATTGTAATGTATTTTTAAGGAAATGTGAATTAAGTTTGAATGATTTGTGACAGTTAGAAGAATGTTCCAAGCTCTTGTAAAGCCACCGATGATGAACCTTCACCATGATTAAATATTTTAAACCCTTTCAATACTATTTAACAAAAATGGGGAAATGTCCATTTTCATGGCTTACCATTAGTATATCCGTATATTTTTTATTCATTCTCTTCAAATTGTTGAATCCTCTTTTTATACATGAATGAAGCTAGAAAGAAAATAACGGATAAAGCCAATAATAAGATATTTCCAATCATCAATATATATGTTTTTATATCTGTTCTTCCATCGATCGGAAGGACAACACCTAAATATAAGAACACACTTAGTGCAATCAATGTAAAAGCAAAACGTTTATAGTCTACCATCTTTTCTGTTAGCCTTTTTACCGTTTGAGTTTGATCCATATCGTTAGATTCACCTTGCTTCCTTCTAGCTTTCTTATTAACTACTTTAACATAAAAAAATAGGCAGGTTGCCCGTTAATTATCACCATTTATGGTTAAAAAGCGTTAGCGCCTCGTTCATAGGCGTACCGATTCCAAAACAATAAAAAAAGCCAGCCTACTGTAATAGGCTGTGCGTCGTTTATGAGTGTATTAGATGGCCAAATGGTTGACGATTTTCATAACCAAATTTGCTGAATTTAATGCTGCTTTTTCCAAATATTGTTCAAAGGAAATCCCCGATTCTTTTCCAGCTATATCCGAAAGGGAGCGAATAATCACAAATGGTTTTTGAAATTGATAGGAAACTTGGGCAATAGCTGCAGCCTCCATTTCCACAGCTTGAAGATCATGAAATTTCCCCTGAATAAAGGCTACGCGTTCAGGGTCACTCATAAAGGAATCCCCTGTGGCAATTAAGCCTTTCACAACTTGTACACCGTTTAGCTCAACCGCACATTGGGCGGCAATATCAACTAGACGTTCCTCAGCTTTAAATGCTGGTGGCATTTGTGGAACTTGTCCGTATTCATACCCAAATACCATGGCATCTACATCATGATGACGTACCTCGGTCGAAATGACAATATCCCCTACATTTAAATCCGGATGTAACCCTCCAGCTGAACCTGTGTTAATCACAACATCGGGATGAAAATGTTGTAATAAAATAGATGTTGTCATCGCTGCATTTACCTTTCCAATTCCAGAGCGCAGAAGGACAACATCTACTCCTCCCATCATTCCAGTTGTAAATTCGCTGTTTGCAATGGTTTCCACCTGTTTATTTTCAATATTTTCCCTCAAAATTGTCACTTCTTCTTCCATTGCTCCAATAATTGCAATCTTCATCTATAATACCTCCAAAAGTCTTATAACATCTTACCATGTATTTTATCATAACTTATTTACAATCAATTTTCCTACTTTTTTTAGTCAATCGAGTAGAGTGAACGAATCGGAATTTTGATTCGTTCGACCCTCTCACACCACCGTACGTACGGTTCCGTATACGGCGGTTCAATAATTT
>NZ_JAUSUC010000068.1 GCF_030813365.1 Oikeobacillus pervagus | reverse complement strand
GTACCCCTTCCAATCAAATTAAATCATATTACTATAATCCGAAATAGGCATTAAACATTGTAATTATCATTTTACACAATATTAAGGACTTGACTTTTTATTTGCTTATTCCCCGAATTTATTTACGCTACTTTCCCGATTTTTGCACACCCATAGTAATATAAAAAGGGGCAAAATCACTCATGATTTTACCCTTTCAATCTAACCTTATTCATCAAATTCAACATTATGATAAACTTGTTGAACATCTTCTAAATCTTCTAGTGTATCAATTAGTTTCTCAAATTTTGCTAGATCATCTTCGGAAAGTGTTACGTAGTTTTGTGCAAGCATTGTGATTTCTGCCACTGTAAATTCTGAAATTCCAGCTTGATTAAGTGCGTCCTGTACAGCTTGGAATTGATCTGGATCGGCGTATATAATCACTGCTTCATCCTCTTCCAAAATATCACGCACATCTACATCGGCTTCCATTAATAGCTCTAGTACTTCATCAGCTGTTTTTCCTTCTAAACCGATGACAGCTGTTTGATCAAACATGTAAGCAACAGATCCACTTACACCCATATTCCCACCGTTTTTACCAAATGCTGCACGCACTTCTGATGCAGTACGATTGACATTATTGGTAAGCGCATCTACAATCACCATGGATCCATTTGGTCCAAAGCCTTCATAACGAAGTTCATCATAATTCTCGTCTGAACCACCTTTGGCTTTTTCAATCGCACGGTCGATAATATGTTTCGGTACGCTATACGTTTTTGCACGTTCCAATACGAATTTCAAAGCTTGGTTAGATTCAGGATCCGGTTCACCTTGCTTGGCTGCTACATAAATTTCGCGACCAAATTTTGCATAGATACGACTCGTACTTTTATCCTTTGCTGCTTTTTTTTCTTTAATATTGTTCCATTTACGACCCATTATGAACACTCACTTTCAATTTTGAATCTTTATAAATGATTTTATGGTTATCAAAATAATGATTACTAACAATATTAATTGAGACATTATATTCTACCATTAATTAAGAGTATATCGCAATCATTTATTACAAGTCCAATGATAAAAAGATGGGACCTTTTATTTTGATCAACTAAATGTTAGAATTCAATAACTATTAATTTTCTTGTATTTATGGTAAAATTTGTATATTCCTTTTTTATTGGAGGTGAAATTTATTGAAAAACCTTCTTTTGATCCTTCTCCTTTTAGCAAATATTTTTTACATTGGAAACTATTTAATTCGTTTTGAAATTTTATCGATTCACTCTATGTGGATAGCTCTCTTTATCGTCAGTATCTGTTATTCTGTTTTTTATTTATTTCAATCTAGGAAACACTCAAACTTTCATCCCTATTTAGCGATCGCTGTTTTATCAGCAAGCGTTAGTAATTTAGGAGCATTTGGGTTTCTTTATGTTATTTTACACCTGATGCAATAAAAAAATTCCATTGGATGAAGATTTGTTGGTCAAATGGAGCGAGGAGAATGAGTAGAATGAGGAATTTACTCAAATATAGTGTCTTATTTATTTGGGCCGTTTTATTTTTATATTTTTACAATATGTTCATGCCTAAAAATATGTTTTATTTTATTGTGGGTGTCCCTGTACTCTATTTTAGTGCCGTTTTGATCTCGTATATTTTTAAACATTAGAAGGACGGTTAATGTAATAATAAAACAAGCCGTTTCCGTGTACTAAGGAAATAGCTTGTTCTTAAAGAGATCTTAATTTAATTTTCGTGCTGCCACGACGACGCCATCTTCATCTGCATAGACGTAATGTCCAGGAGTCCACTCGACATCACCAAACTTTAGCGTCACATCACGGTCCCCTTTTCCTTCTTTTATACTTTTTAATGGATTGCTTCCGATTGCAAATACACCAATATTTTGTTGACCTAAATCTGCTGTATCCCGTACACATCCATTGATAATGACACCTGCAAGTTTTCGTGTCTCCGCAATATCTCCCAAACGGTCCCCCATAAGGGCACATTTTTTTGAACCGCCGCCATCAACGACAAGAACACTGCCTTCAGGAATTGTTTTCAATGCTTCTTTAACAAGTACATTATCTTCAAATACACTAACCGTTGCAATCGGACCTGAGAAACTTTTATTTTTTCCGAAAGATTTGAATTCTAATGAGCATACTTGTAATTCACTTGCAAAATCATCACATAAATCTGCTGTTTTGATTGACATTAATAACCACTCCCATTTTGAATATTTGCATAATTTTATAGAGGTTTATGTACTTTCTAAAATAATTTGCCCCTAATGATGCCTCGTGAACATTTGCACATTTTCCATATTTATATCAAATAATTCGACATTATTAGCAAGATTCCTTGTTTTTATCATTAATTTCTGAAAAATTTGTAGTTTTCAAACAGATTGTTCGTTATGTTCATTGTTACATTTTTGATGAAATAGATTTTAACGTTTGATCCACTAATTTGATCCATTAAGAGAGAAAACTCCCCATTTTCTTGAGGAGTTTTCTCTCTTAACGAATATTTATGCTACCGCTACCGACCTCGATGTTTATCGTATGTTTTCCAGATCCGTGAACCCCTTCAATATGCTTCCGGGATTTTTTCGTATCATTGAGTGGAAAATCATAGTTTACAATCCCACTTCCGGTTTTTCCTTTTAATTTGAAATCAGCATCTTCGGGAAGATCCAGTGACACCCTTCCAGAAGAAACCTCTATATCCACCGAATCAACTAATTGTTTCATTTGAACATTGAACAGTCCTGATGAAACATCTCCTTCAAGTTTTCCTTCATAGTCTTTCAAATTGATCCGCCCTGAACTAAGGTCAAAGATTCCATGATCTGTTGTAAGTGACTGAATTTCGACATTTCCAGAAGAAACATCATTTGTGAACTCCTTCGTTTCGATATTTTTCATCTTGATAAATCCTGAGCCAAGGTCAACGGTAAGGTGATTTAACTTCATTGGCTGACTTTTCGATGGCCCTGTGAAATTTAAGGATCCGGAGCCTAAATCAATTTCCATATTCCGGTCAAAATCCTTTGGAATAAAAATCGTCAGTTTTGGTCGATTGAACCATAGAAACGAGAAATTCCATTTGTTTTTTTGCTCAACTGTAATCATGTTGCCTCGCTTTTTAACCGTTACCTTCCCTCTCCCTTCAAGCTCTGCATGAACATCCTTGCGATTTTCAGGAATCACCGTCGTTTGAATCGAAGAAATATCCAGTTTAATGACGTCCACATTGTCATTCACAGATACACTCTTTGTAGAATCTCCAAACGGCCATAGCGAATCAAAATTCCAAATAAAGAATACGATGGCCAAACCGGCTAAAACCAAAATCATCGTTATAAATTTTCTCAACGAATTTCCACCTTTCTAACTACCTGTTATTTTCATTGTAAAAAAAGTCTCTTGCGATCCCAATGAGCTATAGATGGATTTGTTCGTAAGACTTGAGACGTAGTTAGAAAAATAGCTCGTTTGAAATTTTATTATAACTGCTCCATGACTTCCTTTAATCCTTCTGCTGAGTTGGTAATCTTTTGGGATGACGTCGCAATTCCATCGATGGTCTCGGTTAAACTTTTCATTTCTTCTTCGACTTTTTTCATATCATTAATACTATCATTCATCGAATTCATAATTCCATCAAATGTCGCTTTCGTTTCTTTTGTTTGAAGAAGTCCTTGTTCCATGAGGGATTTCATTTCATAAATAGCGCTTGACACTTTCTTCGATAATTCATCTGAATTTTTTACAAGGCCAGTAATTTCCACTGCTGAAGATTTCGTTTGTTCTGCAAGTTTTCTTACTTCTTCCGCTACAACAGCAAAGCCTTTTCCATGTTCACCAGCACGAGCCGCTTCAATCGCTGCATTCAATGCCAACAAATTTGTTTGGTCTGCCACTTGCTGTACTAAGGTAATGATAGGCTGAATTTGTTCTGTTGAATGCTCTAGCGCTGTTACCATTTCTGTAATCTTTGCGCTTTTCTCATGAATATCTTCCATACTGTCTTGGAAATGACTGACTTGAACTTGACCTTGATTGGATAATGTCGATACTTCATTCGTCCGTTGCATAGTTTCTGAATAGGCTCGGTCCATTTCTAATGTGCTTGAAAGAACCTTTTCTATTGAATCATTCGTCCGGTCTGTTAAACTAGCCAACTCTGAACTTGAAATAGCGAGTCTATGTTTTACTTCCTTCTTTACTTCGCTTTCTTTTATCTGTTGTTGAAGAATCTTTTCATTATATGCATCTAAAACTAATTGTTGTTCCAAATTTAATAGTTTCGCAATAACTTGTAATGTTTGTGTGCGATCTGTACGGTTTACCATTTTGTCTGTGATCACTTGAATCATCGTACTGTGTAGATTTTGAAAAGCTCCCATATACCATTTGGGTGCCAATCCAATATGAACATGGACATGAGCAACCCGTTCACGCTTCTTGATGTACTCTTCATTAATCTTTCCATCAAACATTTCTATAATATGGTGAGTCAAAGTCATTCGAAGTCGCTCCACTGTACTACTATCGTCAATAATCTTTTTCAAGTGTGGAATTTTTAAAATCGTCGTATAAAAGGATCTAACAATACCCTCAATATGTTCTTGAATTAAGGGTTGAACCGCCTTCGCCAATTTTAAATCCTTCTCTGTTAAATGAATCATTTCTACTTGCTGCTGTAATATTGGATCAGCAAGCTTCATTTCAATTTCTGATTCTTCCGCTTTAAGGATCCAATAGCGTTCAGATTGGTGATCTTTTTTATCCCATCTCTTAAAAAATGCTCCCATAATCATTTGCCCCCTAAATTAAAGGTGAAAAACTTTTTCATATAAGAAGGTGTTATACTTCACGGATTCAGCCCTCTATTTTTCTATCTATATATTATTTCGGCTTTTTTAATCTAAATTAAAGGCCTGTTTAATAAACGCATTTTAAACTCATCTACTTAGAAAATTATACTAAATATAGGGTTGGTTTTCCATCCTCTCTCGATCAACCTTTTAGGACATGAATTTTTCAAGCGACGACAGTTGATGTCATAATTCCAAAAGACAATCAATAGACTAGTAATAAGCATCACGCTGTCTTAATTGTAATCAATGCTTTCAATACCTTTACAAATCCTATTATTCGTGTTAGCTTGAAGATGAGTTTTACATTTACAACTTATGATTCTACTAGGGGCGTCCATTCAGTTTGGACTGAGAGAAGAGCACGTTTTAAGTTCTTTGACCCTTAGAACCTGATCTGGATTATACCAGCGTAGGGAAGTAGATAATGAACGTACATAGATCCTATGTACCTATAATTATTATCTATTCCATCGGGCTTCTTGAACAGAACCCCGATTTTTTTATGTCTAAAAATGAGTCCCTTATCCCGACTCATATAGACATCTTCATCATCTCCTATTAGCTGGTGTAACCCCAAATAAACTATTGGAGGGACATTACATGTCACAAGCAAATAACGTAAATATCGATTTCAAAAGCCAATTTCCAGCAAGTAAAAAAGTTTATGTAGAAGGATCAACTCCGGACATTCGTGTACCGATGAGAGAAATTGAACTTAATCCAACACAGACAGATTCAGGAGTTTTTGAAAATGAACCTGTAAGAGTTTATGACACAAGCGGACCTTACACAGATCCTGAATTTCAACCAGACGTACATAAAGGGTTACCAGAATTACGAAAAAATTGGATTTTGTCGCGTAACGATGTTGAGGAATACGTTGGGAGAGAAGTAAAGCCTGAAGACAACGGGAACCGAAAAGCCCAGGACACTCCTGTTCTTAAACCTGATTTCAATCACAAACCATTAAGAGCGAAAAAAGGGCAGGCTGTTACCCAAATGCATTATGCTAAAAAGGGCATCATCACACCAGAAATGGAGTTTATTGCGATACGGGAAAATCTCGATGCAGAATTTGTACGAAAAGAAGTGGCAGAAGGACGCGCGATCATCCCAGCTAACATTAACCATCCTGAAAGTGAACCGATGATTATCGGAAGTAATTTTCATGTAAAAATTAACGCAAATATTGGGAATTCTGCTGTAAGCTCCTCCATTGAAGAAGAAGTAGAGAAAATGACTTGGGCTACTCATTGGGGTGCTGATACGATTATGGATTTATCAACAGGGAAAAATATCCACACAACAAGAGAATTTATTATTCGCAATGCACCTGTACCAGTAGGAACTGTTCCTATTTATCAAGCTCTTGAAAAAGTAAATGGGATTGCTGAAGATTTAACATGGGAAGTTTACCGTGATACGTTAATCGAACAGGCAGAACAAGGGGTTGACTATTTTACAATCCATGCTGGTGTCTTATTACGTTATATTCCAATGACCATTAAACGCACGACTGGCATTGTTTCACGCGGAGGTTCTATTTTAGCACAATGGTGTCTAGCCCATCATCAAGAAAACTTCCTATACACTCACTTCGAGGAAATCTGTGAAATATTAAAGGCTTATGACATTTCTGTATCATTAGGAGATGGATTAAGACCAGGATCCATTGCCGATGCAAATGATGAAGCACAATTTGCTGAATTAGAAACGCTTGGTGAATTAACACAAATCGCTTGGAAACATGATGTTCAAGTTATGATTGAAGGACCAGGGCATGTTCCAATGCATAAAATTAAAGAAAATGTTGAGAAAGAAATGGAAATTTGTAAAGGGGCTCCTTTTTATACATTAGGACCATTAACAACAGATATCGCTCCGGGATATGATCATATTACTTCTGCGATTGGAGCAGCAATGATCGGCTGGTTTGGTACTGCAATGCTTTGCTATGTTACACCGAAAGAACATTTAGGTTTACCAAATAAAAATGATGTGCGCGAAGGAGTTATTGCTTATAAGATTGCTGCCCATGCAGCTGACTTAGCAAAAGGACATCCTGGAGCACAAAAACGTGATGATGCATTATCAAAAGCACGCTTTGAATTCAGATGGGTAGATCAATTTAATCTAGCCCTAGATCCTGACCGCGCGCGCGAATATCATGATGAAACACTTCCAGCTGAAGGAGCAAAAGTAGCGCATTTCTGTTCGATGTGTGGACCGAAATTCTGTTCAATGAGAATTTCTCATGACCTACGTAAACAAGCAACAAATGAAACAACAAACATTGATGAAAAACAAATTAAAGAAGGAATGGATCAAAAAGCTAAGGAGTTTGTTGAAAATGGATCAGCCATTTATCGATAAGCAAAAAAAAGTAGAAGCATTAAAAAGTGAAATTTCTTTTTTAAACCAAAAAATTAAAGAATTAGAAGCTGAAGTGAACTCCATTCAGCGACAATGTAATCATCAATTTCAGGAAAATGCCTTTATGCGCAAATGTATTAAATGTCATCATGCTGAAAGTTTGCATTATTAAGGGGGAACTATTCCCGTATTAAAAAGGAGATCCTATTAGGAAAAGACCAAGTCACTGTGATTTGGTCTTTTTCTTGCTCTATTTGCATACTCCTCCTTAATATCAAAGGAACATGATTGTCAACATAAAGAATCTATTGCTAAAATAAGGATAAAGCATACATTTGAAAATGCAGATAATTTTAGGAGGGTCAATTGGAGACTGAAATAAATGTAAAAAGGGAAAGTAAAGGGAGTCACATAAAAGCACTTTTTTTGTATCTGTTCATCTTTTACCTCGTCTGGGCTTTTAAAGAATTATGGCTGGTAAAGTATATATATCTATACGATGAAACTACATCCGCTTTATTGATGGCGATCATTAAGATTTTCGTTTGGATTGTACCCACATGTTTATGGATAAAATATTATTTACATATTAACCCGATTAACTACTTAAAAATGAATGTCCATGTAAAAAGAGGATTATTTTGGGGAGTCGTTCTTTCATTAATACTTGGCTTACGTTTCGCCTTTGAAGTTTATATCCTTCATCATCAAAGATTTCATTTTGATTTATCACTGACTAGTTATTTGAATGTTTTTCTTCTTTCAGGAATTACCGAAGAAATTGTATTTAGAGGATTCATTCTTCAAGAAATAGGGAAAAAAATGTCCTTCTGGAAAGCCAATCTAATCACAGCTTTCTTATTTCTTGTCATCCATTATGCCGTTTGGATGTATGATGGGATATTTTTTGATGTATGGAGTCATCTATACGTTTATCTCCTTGGTTTGATTTTTGGATTTGTCTATAAAAAAACAGGCTCATTATGGTCAGTAGTTCTATTGCATTCATTTCATAATTTATTAATTATGATCAGTTTTTAACAGTAGTAAAAACGCTTGGAGAATTTGAATTCCAAGCGTTTTATCTGCTAATAACGATAGGGAAAATCGCTTTATACTCCTAAATATCGTTTTCGTTCAATTAACTCTTTTCCTGAAATACCCGGGTCTGTCATATCATATGGGTGAAGGATGATGTCTAATTCTTCTTTCGATAACACTCCTTTTTCCAAGCAAAGTTCGCGAACTGATTTTCCAGTTATAATGGCTTCTTTCGCAATAGCGGCTGCTGTTTCATATCCAACATGTGGATTAATTGCCGTAATAATACCAACACTATTATCTACATAATGCTTCATCTGTTCTTCATTCGCTTTAATCCCTTCTAGGCAATATTTGCGGAAAACAGTGAATACATTTGTCATCACATTGATGGACTGTAATAGATTAAAAACGAGCACTGGTTCCATAACATTCAATTCGAATTGACCCGCTTCGGAAGCTAAACAAATCGTATGATCATTTCCAATAACTTGAAAGGCTACTTGATTCAATACTTCTACCATTACAGGGTTTACTTTTCCCGGCATAATCGATGAACCAGGTTGACGGGCAGGTAAAGTTATTTCAGAGAGTCCTGTTCTTGGCCCTGATGCCATCAAACGTAAATCATTGGCAATTTTGGATATATTCATCATACATACTTTCAATGTGGCAGAAACTTCTAAGTATGCATCTGTATTTTGAGTGGCATCCACTAAATGCTCAGCTCTTTTCAATGGAAAACCACTATTCTCTTTTAAATTTTCCACGACTTTTTCAATATATAAAGGATCCGCATTTAACCCTGTTCCAACGGCGGTTGCCCCCATATTCACTTCATATAAATGTTGACGTGAAACGCGAATTCTTTCTATATCACGATTTAACACGCGGGCATATGCTTCAAATTCTTGGCCTAGGCGGATCGGAACAGCATCTTGAAGATGGGTTCTTCCCATTTTTAAGATATGGTTAAACTCAATGGCTTTCTCTTCGAAAGTTGTATGAAGCTCCCCCATAACAAGGAGCAATTTATTTAAAGTAGATAGCACTGAAATATGAATGGACGTCGGGAAAGCGTCATTTGTAGACTGTGCCATATTCACATGGGAGTTAGGGCTAATAATTTTATAGGATCCCTTCTCTTCTCCAAGAATTTCTAACGCACGGTTGGCAATCACTTCATTTGCATTCATATTGATGGAGGTTCCAGCCCCTCCTTGAATCGGATCGACAAGGAATTGGTCATGTAAGCTGCCATCGATAATTTCATCCGCTGCCTTTATAATAGCATTAGCGATTTTTTTATCTAATTGGCCAATCGTCATATTTGCTTGAGCCGCAGATTTTTTTACCATGGCTAATGCACGTATTAAACTTCCATCTATTTTATATCCGGTAATTGGAAAATTCTCGACAGCACGTAAAGTTTGAATACCATAATAAGCATCATAAGGAACTTCTTTTTCCCCTAAAAAATCCTTTTCAACGCGATACGCTTTTTGTTGACTGATCAAATGATCATCTCCTAATGATTGTTGTTCTATCTCTATCATAGTAAAAAATAACTATTTCTACAATAGCTTTTCGCCCAGTATTTAGGTTATAAAAATTAGCGAAATCTGAACTAAAATATATAGCCTCCCACCCTTGCTCACCATAATATTTTCATTACTACATAGTGTCCTGCGATTCTGATCATTTATGCTTATTCATTGAAACTGATGTCAATTAATTCAATGAGAGAAATTATTTTCAGAAAATTTTTATTTGTTAACCTTTTCACAAATATTGCTAATTTCCTAATTTATTTTGAGTATTTTTTGTTTTGACTATTTCCCACTGACTTTTGATCATTTCCCACGAGGATTTGTGCTACTTATTGGCTTTTTTGCGCTTGTTCTTTGTAGATTTGAACATTTCCCTGGGTATTTGCCTATTTCCCGGGTTTATTTGCACTTCTTCTTTATTCTCACGTTCGATTGGTCTCTATTTTTCCGGATTTTCTCGATTTGACTATTTCCCACTGACTTTTGATCATTTCCCATGAGGATTTGCGCTACTTATTGGCTTTTTTGCGCTTGTTCCCTGTAGATTTGAACATTTCCCTGGGTATTTGCCTATTTCCCCGGGTTTATTTGCACTTCTTCTCTATTCTCGCGCTCGATCGGTCTCTATTTTTCCGGATTTTCTCGATTTGACTATTTCCCACTGACTT
>NZ_JAUSUC010000067.1 GCF_030813365.1 Oikeobacillus pervagus | reverse complement strand
CCAGCGAACGTTACTATGACCTCTGCTGACTTCTTACGATTCATCTTCATGTCACCATGAGAATTGCACTGGCTCATTATCATTTAACTTGCACTGTGCCCTCGTAAGACCTCCCCCGGTAAGGGCGAATACTTTCCTCCCATGCAACTGCTAGATTTACTGTATAAGTTTCGGGCAGTATTGGACTTTGGTTTGTTAAGCAACCTTATCCGACTTAATTCAGCCTTATATCTAGTTTCTGTTCGTCAGTTCAGGAGTTTGCGTCCGACTTCCTTCAGCCACTACCTCACGATAGCCACCTTGTCTTTCGCTAACAGTTCCTACTGCCAAGCCTGTAGTGGACTTTCACCACCAAGTATCCGCCCATGCAGGGCGCACTTAGATTGGCGGTCGCTATTACTTTGCGACCGCCTTTTATTTGGTTGAAGGCTTTAAAGTGAAAATCATTACATGGGGGTTTTCTTCATTCCCACGAAATGTTAGTCACACTTAAGAACCCACGTCCTGCGGCTTTATCTGGCAAGTCACAACCTATCCGTCGTCACACTTTTATGAACAGTTATCCCCCATTTATCTTCTTCGAGTCCTCATCATTTTGAGATGGGGGTACTGCCCAGATATTAACAATTAAGAGGACTTATTTAATCACGAGTTCATCATTTTCAACATCGACCGTTGCTGTTCCATTCGAATGAATTTTTCCCGCGATTAAGGCACGAGCTAGTTTTGTTTCGATTTGGCGTTGAATAAATCGTTTTAACGGTCTAGCTCCATAGATTGGGTCATAGCCCTCTTTTGCCACAAAATCTTGAGCTCTTTCTGTTATGTCTAACGTGATTTCTTGCTCCTCTAGTCGTACCCCTAATTCTTTCATCAACTTTTTCGTAATGCCTTTAATATTTTCTAAACTCAAAGGTTTAAATAAAATAATATCATCTACACGATTTAAAAATTCCGGACGGAAATGTCTATTTAATTGGCTAAATACTTTATCTTTCGTGTCAGATGAAATTTCTTCCTCTCCATCGGCCCTTTCTAATAAAAATTGAGAGCCAATATTCGATGTCATGATCACAACTGTGTTTTTACAATCAATCGTTCTACCTTGAGAATCCGTTATTCTTCCATCATCTAACATTTGTAATAATATGTTAAACACTTCTGGATGGGCCTTCTCAATTTCATCAAGTAAGATGACCGAATAAGGTTTTCGTCTGATCGCTTCCGTTAATTGTCCACCTTCTTCATATCCAACATATCCCGGAGGAGCCCCAATTAATCGTGAAACGGCATGTTTCTCCATGTATTCAGACATATCGATGCGGATCATTTGATCTTCACTATCAAATAATGTCTGTGCTAATGTTTTAGCTAATTCTGTTTTCCCGACACCTGTAGGACCTAAGAAGATAAAGGAACCAATCGGTCTATTAGGATCTTTAATCCCTGCTCGCGCTCTTAGTACCGCATCACTTACAAGTTGAACGGCTTCATCCTGTCCGATGACACGTTCATGAAGAATATGATCAAGTCGAAGGAGTTTTTCTCGTTCCCCTTCTACAAGTTTTGTAACGGGAATTCCAGTCCATCTTGCGACAATTCCTGCAATTTCATCTTCCGTTACCTCTTCACGAAGTAATCGGCTTTCTTTGTTCTGTTCATGTAAAGCCTCTTCCTCTAATGCCTTAATTTCTTTTTCAAGTGCTGGAATTTTGCCATGACGTAATTCCGCCGCGAGATTTAAATCATATTGATTTTCTGCTTCTGATAATTCTCGACGCAACTTTTCTAATTGTTCTCTCTTTTCTTGAATACGGCTAATGGCCTCTTTCTCTTTCTGCCATTTTAATTTCATTTCATTTGCCTTTTCTTTTAAATTGGCTAACTCTTGACGGAGAACTTCCAGACGTTCCATACTTGATGGATCTTCTTCTTTTGTCAACGCAGCTTCTTCTATTTCCAACTGCATAACCCGTCTTGTCACCTCATCTAATTCACTCGGCATCGAATCAATTTCCGTCCGAATCATCGCACATGCCTCGTCAATTAAATCAATCGCTTTATCTGGTAAAAAACGATCAGAAATATATCGGTTCGATAAGTTAGCGGCAGCTACTAAAGCACGGTCATGAATATTTACCCCGTGATGCACTTCAAAACGCTCTTTTAACCCTCTTAAAATCGAAATTGTATCTTCTACAGTCGGTTCATCCACAAGTACTTGTTGGAAGCGGCGTTCAAGAGCAGGGTCTTTCTCAATATATTTGCGGTGCTCATCTAAAGTCGTTGCTCCAATACAATGTAGTTCTCCTCGAGCTAACATCGGCTTAAGCATATTTCCAGCATCCATTGCCCCCTCTGTTTTTCCAGCTCCGACAATCGTATGAATCTCATCAATAAATAATAAAATTTGGCCTTCACTTTTTTTGATTTCGTTTAGTACCGCTTTTAACCGTTCCTCAAATTCTCCACGAAATTTGGCACCAGCGATTAAGGAACTCATATCAAGAGAAAAAATGGTCTTATCTTTCAGTCCCTCTGGAACATCTTTTCGAACAATTCGGTGAGCTAACCCTTCTACAATTGCCGTTTTACCTACTCCAGGTTCCCCTATCAAGACGGGGTTGTTCTTTGTTTTTCTGGAGAGAATGCGGATGACGTGACGAATTTCTGCATCCCTTCCGATGACAGGGTCTACTTTACCTTCTCGAACTTCCGCAACTAAATCTCGACCATATTTCTTTAACACTTCATAACTTGACTCCGGATTTTGTGACGTCACTTTTTGATTCCCCCTTATTCCCATTATGATATTATTTATATCTTTTTTCTTTATCTTCTCTTTTTGTAAAAATGGCTCAATCTCATGATTATGGATTTCGAAAACAGCCAACACAATATGTTCAACTGAAACATATTCATCGTCTAACTTTCTCATTTCGTCCTCAGCTTTTTGAAGTAGCTGATGAAGGGAAGCAGACAAATAGGAACCATACTGAACTCCTCCCCCTTCTACTGTCGGCTTTTTCTTGATTAAATCTTGCAAAAAATATCGGATCTCTTGATCGGAAATCCCAGCTCTTTCAAAAATCGTTGCAAATAGACTTTCTTGTTGTTCGGTGAGTCCAAATAAGAAATGGGGAACATCAATTTCAGTATGTTTATATTCCTTGCAAAGTTGTTGGGCTGTGATGAAAGCTTGTTGAACTGAATTTGTCATCTTTTGCATATCCATACCTATCCCTCCGTCATTGACCTTTTTTGACCTTTAAACTATTATAATCGACGACAACTAAAAAGGTAAAGCCATCCAATTCGTGGATGGCTTGATTTTTTTAAAATGTTCATCATTTGTACTAATTTTACAAATTCACTAATATTCCGAGAAGGACGAAAAAACCATTGAATGAAGTTTCACCTTATGGTTTTCTTTTATAAGTCCAATAGCGATCGTCATTGGAATTTTCCGGAAAACGATCACCCGTTCTTAATTTTACTGATTTTGGATTTTTCACCATACTGCCTGTCTCACCAATTTCCACATAAATTCCATTATTAGGAGCCTTTTGACCAGCACGAAATTGTCTCTGTTGAGCCATAAGCCAACCTCCTTTTCCAAATTCATCAATCATATTCTGACACCAAAAGCCTCAAAACATACATTTAAAAAACAACAGGAAGAATATCCCCTGTACCAAGTCCTAAGCTTTATTTTTGAAAATAAGATGAATCATATAGTTCTTTTGTATATTATATAAGTTAAAAACGGTAAATTCGTTGTAAAAAATTATGTCTTTTCTTTGACTTTGTAGATAGTGAAAATTGTCCTATGCTATAGTGAAATCATGGAAAAGAAAAAAAGGTGATTCTTATGAAGACTAGTGTGCATATTCCTGAGGAAATTGTAACTCTTTTTAAACGAAATAATATAATAAAAACGGCGGAAAAAGGGAGTTTTTTGTTTAGAGAAGGGATGCCAGCTTCTAAACTTTATGTGGTAAAGGAAGGAAGACTTAGAATATGTAAAGTAGTTGCGGATGGGCGGGAACTTTCGCTAAAAATGTGTAAACCTGGTGATATTCTCGGGGAACTGGGATTATTCCAGCCAGACCAATTGTACTCCCATGATGCTAAAGTCATTGAAGATACGGAAATATATATTCTTTCAAAAGTTCAATTAGAAAATAAATTGATTGAACATCCTGATTTGATGGTTCAATGGCTAAAATGGGTGGAACTTGAAAATAAAAAATATCAATCTAAAGTGCGTGATTTGATGATCAATGGAAAAAAAGGGGCTCTCTACTCGACAATCGTAAGACTATGTAACAGCTTTGGAGTTAAAACTGAGGAAGGGATTCTCATTGATCTCTCCTTGACGAACCAAGAGATTGCAAACTTCTGTGGCACTTCTCGTGAAATGGTCAATCGTCTCTTAAACGAGTTAAAGAATAACGAAATTATCACCTTTGACAAAGGATACTTTACTATAAAAGATTTAAATTATATTAAAGGTGCACTTTGTTGTGAGAACTGTCCCATCGAAATATGTCAAATCGATTAGATTTCCTGTTAAGAAGAGTGCAAGCATTATCTTCTACTTGCACTCTCTCTATTTATTATCGAATCCCAAGTGCAATTTTCGCATAGCGAGACATACGATCTTTTGACCAAGGCGGGTTCCATACGATATTGACATCGACTTCTTTTACTTCTGGAAGATCATTTAAGGCCATTTTTACCTGATCTGTTATAACCCCAGCTAACGGGCAACCCATTGCCGTTAATGTCATCGTAATTGTAGTCTTTCCCTCTTCATCCATTTCTATATCATAAACTAACCCTAAATTCACAATGTCGATTCCTAATTCGGGGTCTATTACCTGTTCAAGTGCTCCCATTATACTTTCTTTTAATTCTGCATCCACTTTTTCAGCACTCCTTTCCTCTTTTATTATCTTTATCATAACAAACTTTTGAAGATTATATGATGATTTTCATCACAGCTTTTCTGAAAACCAGTTTACCAATTCAAGTGTGCCTGCTCTTGAAACCTTATGGCCTGACATTTTTTCGCCCATAAAATAAAGATCTTCAGGGTGTTCCTTATACTGATCTTGTATAGATAAATAAAAGTCATAAGTATTTTGAAACGGAACAATGGGATCTTTTTTCCCGTGCCAAAACATTAATGGTCGTCCTTCCAGCTTTTCAGGATGTTGACTTAAATCATACGGGTAAAGGGATTCTAAAATGCGATGAATTTCTGATGTTGAATAAGGAATTTCAAATCCTTTTTGTCGAACCTCATGAAGTTGCTGTTCTGCGTATTTTCTATAAGTAGGCGAACCCATAAGACTAACAGCAGTGTTAATCCAAGGGTATTGCGTTAAAGCTCCAAGTGTTACAATTCCACCCATGGATGTTCCTGCAAGTCCGATTCGACTTTCGTTTACTAACTCTCTTTCTACAAACGCATCTTTAATACCACTTACTTCCTCAATCGTCTGCAACACAATATCCCAAAAGCGAATTCCTAATTCATTTAAATCTAACCCTTGACTACGCTCACCATGAAAGTTTGCTTCTGGTAAAACAACACGGAAACCCTTTTCGGCTAAGTAGTATGCGTAATGAAGATTATGTTCTTTTGCACTTGTAAATCCGTGAATAAATATTATAAAAGGAAGTGGTTTCCCTATATTTGTTTGTTCAACAACATGTAATAAAGGAATATCACGAATTTTTTCTTGATCTACAATGAGCATTTCTCATACCTCTCTTTGTAATTATGTCTTGCTCTTATCTTATCCCATATAGAAAAAACTGTATAATTTTCTGTTTGAGAAAAGGTCATTTTTCATATTATTGGACTTTTTTCTTTTTTAACGATTACACTTATAATAACAAGTTTCTGGAAAGGGGAATAACATGACTGAAAAACATCTGATTGTATTGGATTTGGATGGGACATTATTAAAGGATGATAAAACGATCTCTCAAAACACAATGCAAACTTTACAGAAAGCGAAGGAAAAAGGACATGAAGTCATGATTGCTACAGGGCGCCCATATCGTTCAAGTGCTACTTATTATCAACAGCTGCAGTTAACAACCCCGATCGTTAATTTCAACGGTGCTTTTGTCCACCATCCTAAAGATTCTAGTTGGAAAATTCATCATACTCCAATGGACATTCGCACAGCAAAAGAAATTGTAGATGCTTGTCATGACTTTGACTTTTTCAATATTATAGCAGAAGTGTTAGATGATGTTTATTTTCATTACCATGACGAGCGTTTATTAAATATATTTGGTTTTGGAACCCCCTTAATTACAACAGGAGATTTACGTAAATCTTTAGAAAAAAATCCAACAAGTTTACTCATTCACGCTGAAGAACAACAAGTTGATCAAATCCGTCAACATTTAAACCATGTTCATGCAGAAGTGATTGACCACCGTCGTTGGGCAGCGCCATGGCATGTCATTGAAATTGTTCGAACTGGCTTAAATAAAGCGGTTGGAATCCAGAAAGTGTCCAAGCACCTCAATATTCCAAGAGAAAGAATTATTGCGTTTGGTGATGAAGATAATGATTTAGAAATGATTGATTATGCTGGAATCGGTGTTGCCATGGGAAACGGAATTGATGAATTAAAAACAATTGCCAATGAAATCACGAAAACAAATGAAGAAGATGGAATTGCCCATTTCCTAAAAGACCGTCTTTCCCTTTAATTTTTTCAAATGTAAGGGACAAATTGGATGTGTGTCTCTCTCCTTAATGTAACATAATATAAGCGAGTGCAACAGCACTCAAGCATGAACAAAAGCGAAAAGCGCCTCGTTCATCGGCGTACGGATTTCTCAAGTTTCGACTGAGATAAAGGAAACGAGAGCGAGGACCTTCACGAGCTGGTGTTAATCAACAGTTATAGTTCACTAATCATGGACAAAGGGGTGTTGTGTAATGGGTAAAAGTAATAAATCCAAACGTTTTGTGCAGCAGGGGAAAGATTCGATAACAAAGCATGCTGAGCGGTTCCCTTACAAAACAACCTATGCCGAAGCTGAAGCAGAAAAAATGAAGAACGTACATGATTCCTCGCTGGGAGGTTTTTAATATGGGAAATCAATTATTTCAAGAAGCACGTCAATTTGTCGAAGAAGCGAAGCAGCAACTTACATCTGAGTCGATTGACAAAGCCAAAAACTCCCTTTCATCTGCTTATACCAACACAACGATAGCGGAAAAACGCCAATTACGCGACCTGCAATATCAATTAGATCAACTACAGTAAAACATCAATCAGTGGGATTCCCCCACTGATTGCTATCCCTCCCTGAATTCATTCCCCAAAATAAAGAAGAATATTCCCTATTACTTTGCCTTTTTCTATGGAAATACACGAATTTATTGTCAATTTCTTTAAAGACCGTTAAACTTAATGAATAGGCATGTAGCACTGAACATATCCTTTTTTATCATCTTACTTCCAGCAATAAATTTTTTCATATTTATGATCATTAAAATGGAAGGTGAATAGAAATGACAATAAAATTATTTGCGGATAGTGCAAGTGATTTGCCCTTACAGTTTTACGAAAACAATGATGTAACACTGATTCCTCTTCGTGTAGAAATTGATAATCAAGAATATAAAGATCTGCTAACAATTGAACCAAAAGAAGTATATCAATCCATTCGTGAAGGGAAAATACCGAAGACATCACAGGCTTCCCCTGAGGTTCTCGGCAATCTTTTTACGAAATTAGCCGAAAGTCATCTTCCGGGAATTTATATCGCTTTTTCTTCTGAACTTTCAGGAACTTACCAAACAGCTGTTATGATACGGGATCAAGTAAAAGAGGAGCATCCTTCACTTGATTTAACGATCATTGATTCCAAATGTGCTTCATTAGGCTATGGATTAATTGTACACGAAGCGGCAAAACAATTAGGTAATGGGGCTTCTAAAGAAGAATTAATAGAAATGATTACAAATCGTTGTTCCCATATGGAACATTTATTCACAGTCGCAGATTTGGACTATATGGCAAAAGGTGGTAGACTATCCCGTTCATCCGCTTTTCTTGGCGGACTGCTAAATATAAAACCACTCCTCCATGTGGAGGAAGGAAAACTTATTCCCATTGAAAAATTACGGGGAAAGAAAAAATTGTTAAAGCGAATGTTAGATGTGATGGAAGAACGCGGTGTCGATCTCTCTTCTCAACTTATCGGAATTAGTCATAGTGATGACGAACAGACCGCATTAGAGTTAAAAGCCATGATTGAAGAAAGATTTGGTTGCAAACAATTCTATCTCAATATGATCGGGGCTGCTATTGGCGCACATGTTGGTCCGGGAACCCTTGCCCTTTTCTTCTTAAACCGTAATCTTTAACATAATACTACAAGCGAACGGTCATACTAATGGTAGAAGTTAGTTGGAAAGGAGTAAAGATAAATGCCACGTACATCTGATAATGATAAGAAGGCAAAAGACAATCAAGCATTGCGAGCAGAAAAGAATCAAATGAGAGAGAAGAATCGTCAGGCAGGAAGACATCAATATTCTAAAAAAACAGATCATCTATAAAGTGAAACTTCATTCAGTGGGGTTTTTCTTCATCCCCCACTGAATGTTAGTTGACCTTATATTCGTAAAGTAATGCTCTTCTGCTACAGATTTTATCATGCTGGAAAGCCCATCTGTTACTTTTTTCTACAATATTTTTATTTAAACATAATGAAAAACCGATAGAGAAAAAAATTTCCTTTCCTACCGGTTTGACCATCATCCTCTTTTTAAGAATCTTGTTTATTATTGCTTCTTCCCCGTTTCCAAACGATAAAAATAAAACTTAGAAACAATACATATACCGTCACTAATGCCGTTACATAAGAAAAATTGATACCTGATTTTTCTGCTAATGCATAGATTTCTGCTAGTTCACGGTCCATAATAATCGTATATGTCCCGTCTTCATTGCTTCTAACGAGGTCCCCATCCAGTAAGCCTCTTAGTTCTTTGTCGCTTTCGAGTTGGGCGGATGTTAATGTTACTTTTTGCGTTTTTGAGGAATTATTAATGGCGACAATAATGGTTTCGTCCTTATATTTTCGTTTATAAATGGTCATACCATCCTTGTCATATAATGGTTCATATGTTCCTCTTGTCAATGCTGGTAATTTTTGACGAAATTCCGCAATTTTTTTAATATAATCAATTAATTCTTTGTCCGCTCGAAAATTCATCATTTGGTGATTTTCAACACCTTGCCCTCCATCAAGAGCAATTTCGGAACCATAATAAACAAAGGGAATTCCCGGAATCGTATACAAATAAGTTAGTGCAAGCTTCCATCTAGTTCCTGGGAAAACATGTTCATTCACAATATCTCTTGTGAATCTTTCTATTTTGTGATTATCGAAATAATTGACCATTAATAAAGGATTTGCTACTGCTTTTTCCGTTTCTAATAAGACATCTCTTGTAGCTGTAGTTGGAGAATCTGTATTCTTATACTGATCACGTAAAGGCCCAACCATAAAAGGGTTTGTCAACCCATCTAACCCCATTTTTTCGTATTGCGATAGCTGCTTTACACCTTCAGGATTTACTTCAGCTAATAAGAAAAACGGCTTTTTCTCCTGATGGATAGCAGCTGAAAATTCCTTCCAAAAGGCTGGAGATACTTCTGTTGCATCGCTTAAATAGTAGCCATCAATATCGGTTTTATTGATCCACCATTTCCCAACCTTTATCATATAATCTCTTGCTTCAGGGTGCTCCAGATTGATTGAAACTAAATCCCCTTTCCAATCATAAGAACTCGCCTTCCCGTCACTCTTTAACCAGTTTGCCTTACTTGCATCTTGAACCCATTGGTGTTCGGGGCTAATATATTGGGCGGGGAATTCCATTAACACCCTCATCTCTCGTTTATGAGCTTCTTTAATGAGTTGCTGATATGTTTTTAAGGAGCCAAAGTTCTCCTCTGTTTTATAGAAATCTGTCACCCTATAACCATGATAGCCCTTCTTATCATTTTCAAAAATGGGACTCGTCACAATAGTTGTAAAGCCTTCCTCTTTTAATTCATCTAATTTATTTATAATTCCTTGAAAATCTCCACCTTGATAGGACTTTAGGTCTTGTTCATGCACATCAATATTATTTTTTATATCGCCATTTTGAAAACGATCAACCATTATATAGTATATTGTTTCATCCTGCCATTTCCGCTCTTCTTTTTCTACAGCTCCAACTGGGAGGGCGTAGAAAAGAAGAAACGGTATGAGCAACAGTGAAAAAAATCCCTTCTTCATTTCCGCTTCCTCCTAAGAAAATATCTTCATAAATTTAAGATTATCCTTTCCCACCAAATACGTCAAACCCAATCCATAAAATTCACCAAAAAGACAAAAAGAAAAGCGGAGGCGACTGATCAGCTGCGACAAGCAAATGAAAGGCCTTGGCGTAGCGTACTTTGCCACAGAAAGGACATTCATTTGACCTCGAGCAGCTAGGAGCCGCAGCTAGACAATGAAAAGCGGAGGCGACTGATCAGCTGCGACAAGC
>NZ_JAUSUC010000066.1 GCF_030813365.1 Oikeobacillus pervagus | reverse complement strand
CCTGAATTGGATCAGGTAACCTTCGGTTTAGGAACGTTCTTTTTATTTAAGGAACGTTGTTATTGTTTAAGAAGCGGTACTATTATTTTTAGACAGGCGCACAAACAAAAAGACTGGACCACTATTGGATCCAGCCTGAAATATAATTGATTTTACGATTGAAAAATGATTGAGTACATATTGTTCGCCTGCTCTTTTTTCCCTCACTCTTCCTTCTGCTCTGGATACCAACTATTTAGCAGTGGGTACCGACTTTTTAGCATGGGGAAGTGGAATTTAGCAGGGAGATAAAAATTGTTCCTACGTAAATTAGTTCTACCCTATTCTTTTCCCGTTCAAAGCCTTGTCCTGCTTGGTCTCACGCCCTATATTCATACATTTACTCTGTAATTCAAGTTCTACCCCAAAAACAACCCTTTCGGGAAGGAAAACCGATAAAAAACAGGAGTTAAAGAAGAGTAAAATGAAATAAAGTTCTTCCCTAACAATCAATTAAAACAGTGAGGAAAAGTAAGATGGATCAAGCCTTTTTTTAGGCTTTTCCTCCCGCTCTTTTCTCTTGCTTATTCAGCACAAATGTTGTCATACGGGCTTTTTCCCACTTTGATCAATTATTCGCTCAAACAAAAAATCGGGATATCGTACCGATGGTACGACTCCCGATCCTGGTGAAGTAAGCATACTTAATGTTGTATCTGCTCCCGCTTTCCCTCCGTTCAGTACCAACTTATTTACAGCAGGTACGAACTTGAATTACGAGGGAAAAACTTATTTACAGAGAGACAAAAATTAATTTTCATTTCAATTCCTCTACTCCACCGTCACTGACTTCGCTAAGTTCCGTGGTTTATCTACGTCGCACCCTCTATGCAGTGCTGTATAGTAGGCGAGTAGTTGTAATGGGATGACGGAGACGAGTGGTGTGAGTAATTCGTGTACATGTGGAACGACGAATCGGTCTTCTTCCGCTTCAAGTCCTTTCATGGAGATGATGCATGGATTGGCGCCTCGGGCGGTTACTTCTTTTACATTTCCGCGAATACTTAAGTTGACATTGGCTTGGGTAGCAAGGGCAATCACGGGGGTTCCGTCTTCGATTAATGCGATGGTGCCGTGTTTTAGTTCTCCTCCGGCAAATCCCTCTGCTTGGATATAGGAGATTTCTTTTAACTTCAACGCTCCTTCTAATCCAACATAATAGTCCATAGAACGACCGATAAAGAAGCAGTTGCGTGTTGTCGCTAAATATTCTCGGGCGATTTGCTCCATCTCTTCCTTCATGTCACATAAAATTTCCATTGCGCTTGCAGCAATGCCCAGTTCCTTAATTAACCGGAAATCAAGATTGATGCCGCGTGCTTTAGCGGTTGCTTCTGCTAAAATCGCCAAAACCGCGATTTGAGCTGTATAGGCTTTTGTGGAGGCAACAGCAATTTCTGGACCTGCATGTAACAGCATCGTGTAATCCGCTTCACGTGAAAGTGTAGATCCTGGAACATTTGTCATCGTTAAGGCTTTGTAACCCATTTTCTTTACCTTTACTAAGACAGCACGGCTATCGGCTGTTTCTCCACTTTGAGAAATAAAAATAAACAACGGTTTTTCAGGTAGCAAGGGCATGTTATAGCCAAGTTCACTTGCTACATGTACTTCGACAGGGACATTTGCAATTTTTTCAATAAATTGTTTGCCGACCAGTCCGGCATGATAGCTCGTGCCACATGCCACAATATAGATGCGGTCTGCTTTATTCATTGCGCTTATGATCTTACCATCCACCATCAGTTCGCCATGATTGTCTTGATATTTTTGAATAATCTTCCGAACGACGAATGGCTGCTCATCAATTTCTTTTAACATATAGTAGGAATAGGTTCCCTTTTCAATATCACTTACATCTAATTCAGCTGTATATGGAGTACGTGCCACGATCTCTCCTGCAAGGTTTTGGATGGTTACACTCTCTTTCGTGACCATCACCATTTCTTTATCCATCAACTCAATAAATTGATCCGTAACTTGAAGCATGGCCATTGCATCAGATGCTACGACATTAAATGTATCTCCAACCCCTATTAAAAGGGGACTTTTATTTTTGGCTACATAAATGGTTTGATTATCTTCACGATCGATCAGAGCAATGGCATAGGAACCCATTAATAATTGTAAGGTTTTTCGAAAGGCTACTTCTGTGCTAAGTCCCTCTTTCACGAAAACCTCTACTAATTGAACAATGACTTCTGTATCTGTATCACTCTTTAACGGCGTATCCTGTAAATACTCACTTTTCAGTTGTTCATAGTTTTCAATCACGCCATTATGAACAAGGGTAAAACGAGCAGATTCACTTTGATGTGGATGGGCATTTTCAAAGCTAGGAACACCATGAGTGGCCCAACGTGTATGACCGATTCCCATATTCGCATCTACCGTTGAATCTACAATTTTACGAAGATCTGCAATCCGACCTTTTTCTTTAAAGACATATACTCCTGCATTATTTTTCACAGCAATACCAGCAGAATCATATCCTCTATATTCAAGCCTCTCTAAACCTTTTAACAAAATATCCTTTGAATCCTTACAACCAATATATCCAACAATACCGCACATATTATATCCTCCTTCATCAGAGGCAAGAGTTCATTGAGCAGGAACAAGGGCAACAAGCTCAGTCGTCCGCCTAATCATTCAAAAAGATTAGCCAGCCTTGAACTCTTGAAAGCCAACTATTTGGAAAAATGACTTTCTTGCCCCTTATCTCTTGTAATGTTGTTAGAGGTCTGATTTCTATTTAAAAAATAAATGAAGACACGAAGCCGAGTACTTCTCCATTACCTAATGAAATCCACCTCTTCCTTTCTTACGCATATTCTTTCCTTTGTCCATCAGGTTACCCCAATGTTTTAAGAGAGAATTTCCAGCGGTTGTGCGTTTCAACCGGGAGGCATCCGCCGAAACCTTCGATAAACCTCCTCCTCGTCAACTAAGCTCTCGTCTAGCTTAGTTCAGGCGCTTATATAAAAATGTGAAAACCGGTCCTCCTTTCAAGAATTCCATTATGGTTTAAAAACAGGAATATCATACACTATTTTTTTTGGATTCGTCAACGAAATTAATTGGTAAAAAAAGTGTCTCAGAAAAAACAGGAAAATAGAATGTGAATTTTAAGGGGTGAAAGTTTCAGTTGAATAGGTGGGACTGTAATCTGCCTACTTAATCCAATGATCCTAAGTGGCCGCCTTATCTGCCTTTCTTATTGCTATTATTAAAATATGCATAAAAGTCCAAAGCGTGACCTTTATGCATATCGTTTCATTACTCTATTCCCATTTCCTCTTGAACAACATTAGCAATTCTTTCCACTATTTGAGAGCATTCCTCTTCTGTTGGAGCTTCAGCCATGACACGAACTAAAGGTTCTGTACCAGAAGGACGGACAAGAATACGTCCATTTCCGTTCATTTCCTGCTCTACTTCATTAATTATTTCTTTTACCTTCGTATTATCCATTACTTTATACTTATCCGTTACTTTTACATTGACTAATTTCTGTGGATATTTTTCCATTTCCGCAGCTAATTCAGATAACGGCTTATTGGTTAACTTCATAATATTTACTAATTGCAACCCTGTTAATAGTCCATCACCTGTAGTGTTATAATCTAAGAAAATAATATGGCCGGATTGTTCACCACCAAGATTGTAATGATTTTTCTTCATTTCTTCTACGACATAGCGATCTCCAACAGCTGTTTGAACGACATGGATCTCATTTTCTTCCAAGCCTTTATGGAAGCCCAAATTGCTCATGACAGTAGAAACAACTGTTGATTTTTTTAATTGGCCTTCTTCATTTAAATGCTTTGCGCAAATGTACATGATTTGGTCGCCATCCACAATATTTCCCTTCTCATCAATGGCGATTAACCGATCTCCATCTCCATCAAACGCTAATCCTACATCTGCCTTTCTTTCCAATAAAAATTCGACTAATGCATCTGGATGAGTGGAGCCCACACCGTCGTTAATATTTAGCCCATTGGGAGAGGCACCCATTGTAGAAATATCTGCATCTAAATCAGCAAATAAATGGGTTGCTAAGGAAGAAGTTGCTCCGTGAGCGCAATCTAAAGCAATATGTATACCAGAAAATTCCTCATCAACCGTTTGCTTTAAGTATTGAATATACTTCTGTCCACCTTCAAAATAATCACTGACTAGTCCAAGATCTCCACCGACTGGTCTCGGTAATGTATCTTCATTTAGGTCTAAAAGTTCTTCAATTTCATTTTCTTGTTCATCTGATAGTTTAAATCCATCTGGTCCAAAAAATTTAATGCCATTATCAGCTACTGGATTATGAGAAGCAGAAATCATCACTCCAGCCTGAGCTCCTAGTGCTTTTGTTAAATAAGCAACCCCAGGAGTTGAAATGACACCTAATCTCATCACTTCAGCTCCAATTGATAATAGACCGGCAACAAGGGCTCCTTCTAACATATGGCCTGAAATTCGCGTATCACGACCAATAATCACTTTTGGTCTTTCCGAATCTTTTGTCAGGACATACCCACCTAATCGGCCTAATTTAAACGCTAATTCTGGAGTTAATTCTGTATTCGCTACTCCCCTCACGCCATCAGTACCAAAATATTTACCCATTGCAAACATCGCTCCTTTTTTAGAAACATCATGTATCATGACGATTTGAATTATCACTTATTTCTACCGTTACTTGATCTTTTGATAATGTAAATTCTGTACTTTTAGGACTGGTTGCCTTTATAGGTACTTGATGTTCTCCGACGGTTAAGCCTGTAACATCAATATAGGCAGACAAATCTTTTTCAGAGACATTCTCCATTACACTTTTGATTCCGGTCACCGTCATATTCACGTTACCGGAATCAGCTGGAAGAAATGCTAGAAGGAAGGCATTATTTAGTCCCCTCGTTTGGATTGGAACATTCGAAAAGTTCTTGACCATATTCCCATCTAATGGTTTTGTTTCCTCTACCTTTTCTACCTCTTCTTTTGCTACTTCACTTCCTTCTACATTCACTCTTACTTTAATAGATTTAGGGGAAGAATACGTTAATCCCTCTTGTAATTCGACTGGAACTTCTACTATTTTACTTTCCTTTATTTTACTTAAATCCACTTTCACTTCGACACTCTCAACTTTTTCTAACACAGATTCTTTTCCATAGATCGTAATGTCTTTTGGTTCAGGAACCACTTCAGTAATTTTCACTCCTGAAGGGGGTGAGCCCATTTCTTTTACTTTCACTTCTACTTTTTTGCTTGGATTTTTTACATTCATTGTAACTCGTACGGTTTCAGGTTCAACCGCAACATCCAATTTATTTAGCTCCCGGTCTAACACTCGAACCCTTGCCTCACCTGTTGTTTCTTTATCAACTGGTCGATCTACATCCAGGGTTGCCTTGACATAACTGATTTGATCAATCACATCTTTTGCTCCAGTAATTCTTACGCGCTTTGGTTGAACGGATAAACTTTCAACTTGAAAGCCGTCAGCTAGAATCGAGTTATTGAACTCAGCTTCTACTTTAAATTCTTTTGTTACCTTTTCTTGTACAGATACATTAGCAAAAGCAGGTTCTAATTTGACCTTAAGTTTATCGGATATATTATCATACTTGATCGGAACCTCATGCTCTCCTATCCCAATATCTGATAAATCGACAAACACTTTGAAATTCTGTAAGTTCTTCGTTGATTGAACAATATTTCTTGGTCCCTCAATCGTTACACTAACCGTTTGTGGAACCCCTGAAACAACTAAATTTTTGGAATCATAGATGACATGCACTGGAACATTACCGATCGTTTCAACCGTTCCCTTACCAGTATTCGTCTCTTTCTTTTTTAAATCGACTTCCTCAAAACTAACAGATGTGTAGAGTAGGATGGCTAGTAAAAGAGCAACTACCCTCATAAACCAAGGACTCTCCATAAATTGATCTAATTTATTCATTGGATTTCTTCCCCCTCCAATTCCATCGAGTTGAGGAAGTTATTTTTGAAGAATTAAGTAATTCATGCTCTAGTAATGATTTAAATTCATCTGGTGATAGTTGCCGATATAATTCTCCATTTTTTGTGATGGACACAGCACCTGTTTCCTCCGATACAATAACCGTTAAACTGTCAGTTACTTCACTGATACCGAGTGCCGCCCGGTGTCTCGTTCCTAATTCTTTTGAAATAAAGGGACTCTCTGATAAGGGTAAGTAGCAAGCCGCTGCTGCAATTTGATTTCTTTGGATTACTACGGCACCGTCATGAAGAGGTGTATTAGGAATAAAAATATTAATTAATAATTCTGAGGAAATCTCGGAATTTAACGGAATTCCAGTTTCGATATAGTCACTCATCCCCGTTTCACGTTCGATAGAAATCAATGCACCAATCCGACGCTTCGCCATATAGTTCACCGCCTTAATTAAGGCTTCAATCAACTTTTGTTGTCCTTCATCCTCTAGAATAGCGGTTCGAGCAAAAAGCCTTCCTCTTCCTAATTGTTCGAGGGCACGACGCAACTCAGGCTGAAAAATAATGATTATGGCTAGAAACCCCCATGTTAGTGCAGCTTCCATCATCCAACTTAATGTTTTCAGACCTAATACACCACTTAGAATTTTCACAGCCACTATAACAAATATACCCTTCAGTAGCTGAACAGCTTTCGTTCCACGGATGACCATAATCAATTTATAAATCACAAACCACACAAGCAATATATCTAAAACATTAGACAAATAGTCCAATAAAGTGTAACCCTCAAAATAGCTTAAAAACGGCATATTACATCCTCCATTATGTAATCGAATAAAGCCATAAAGAGGCGCATTTCTTCTAGATTTTCTTTTTATCCTGCATTAACGGGTCCTCACCTCAAAGTTTGTCACTTAATGTAAACACCCGCTAGATGCAACGAAGGACCGTGCGTCTCTCGTCGGACGAAAGCCACTTAGTTGTGGCGTAATGGGCGTACAACTTTCAGACAGTAAATAGACTTCATTGACGAAAGTTCAATTCATTATATCATACTTCCTTTTATCAAAAAAAAGAATGAAAAAAGAAAGTTCATTCTCTTCATTCTCTCATTCCACGTCGTCTAAATTGTTTAGATCTTTAGGAGTAGATTAAGAAACTACTCGGTAGATTTTCGTGTCCTATATTAATCCACGACTTTCACGATCACCTTTTTTATTTCATACCAAAGCCATTGAAAGGCTGCATCAATTTCTTCGATGTCACCTGTTACTTTTCCTGCCGATGCCATATATTTTTCTCCATTGATAACTGTGAGATCCCCTTGGACTTCACCTTCAACTCGTACATTACCATTTCTAACTTCTAAATCTCCTTTCACCACTTCTCCTTCCGGAACAACAACCGTATTCCCATCAACGACTAAATTAGGGTTATGAGTAAAAGCAAGTTGTTGATCTTGCTTCCAAGTAGTGAAGAAGCTTCCCATCATCAAAATAAGGAATAAAGAGGCCGCTGTTAAAAAGGGATGTTGTTGGAACCATCGTTGAAATCCAATTTTCTTTTTTTCCTTTGGAAGCCTTGCTAAAACATTGTCTGTGAAGTCCTTTGGTGCTTGTATATGAGAAATACTTCTAACAAGAGTAGCTGTCTTTTTCAGTTCATAATAATGCTGTTTACAATCTTCGCATGTTTCTAAATGTTCAATTAGGGCATGATGATGGGCTTCATTTATTTCTCCATCTAAATCATCATGCATATAGTCTATGATTTCTTTTGGACAAGATTTCATATTCACTCATCCCCTCACTATAAATTCCGCAATTGCTTTCTTAGGGCTTCTCGTCCCCTGTGCACCCTTGTTTTGACAGTACCTAATGGTAAGTCCAGAATATCAGATATTTCTTTTAAAGATAATTCTTCAATATATCTTAATACAATAATGGACCTGTATTTATCTGATAATGTTAAGATTGCTTTCTGAATCTCTTCTTGTAGCTCTAATCCCTCAACTTCCTCTTCCGGTAACCGATCTTTTGAAGCAATCTGTGAATACATTGTCAAGCCCTCTGTCCCCTCTACTTCAGCATCTAAATGGAAATCTGGCTTTTTCTTTCGGATTCTGTCGATGCAAAGGTTTGTGGCAATTCGATACAACCACGTGGAGAACTTTCTCTTCAAATCGAAACGGTGAATATTTACAAAGGCTCTAAGGAAAGCTTCTTGTGCGATATCCTCAGCTTCGTGGCGATTCCCCAACATTCGATAACAAATTTGAAACACTTTATCTTTATACAATTCAACAATTTCACCAAAAGCATTTTGGTCACCCTTCATTACTTGCTTAATTCTTCTATTTACAATTACATCCATTTTTATACCTCCGCCCTAGCGGTTATCTATCTATACGTAAAATGTTCTATTTGGTTTCAAAAAAAAGTTTTTAATTTTATCATACCAAATTCACACAAAACTGTTTACATAATTTTCAAAAAGGGTATATTAGTAGTAGTATATATTTCAACAAGATGACCATTACAAGTCAAACCACTTCTTGAATACCAATCTTATCAAAAAAATTGAAATTGTGGTGATCAATATGAGTTTCGCACTACAAGATCTTTTATCAGAAATTGAACAGTGTAGAAAAGAAATGGTGCTTTTGGCAATGGAAACTTCCTTTACAAATTTAGGAGTCGTAGAAAAAAGTGAAAGACTGGATCAACTTTTAAATGAATATGAAATGAAACAAAAGGTTTAAGCAGCAGACCAATAAGGACTGCTGCTTAAAATTCATCCAGTGTTTCACTTGTATTATAGAAATCAAATACATATAAACAATTATTCATTTTACCAAATTATGTGTATTTTAACTACCCTATTTTTTTATAATAGTTTTTCTCCAAATAATGAACCCATTAACGCAACGGCCACTATAGCGGTTTTGTTTCTTTCATCTAAGATTGGATTCACTTCCACAAACTCTGCCGAAGTGATGATCTTACTTTCTTCTAACATTTCCATTGCTAGATGGCTTTCCCGATAACTCACCCCTCCTATGACTGGAGTCCCAACACCAGGTGCATCAGCTGGGTCTAGACCATCCAGATCTAGTGAAAGATGAACACCATCTGTTTTATTTTTCAAATAATGAATCGTTTCCTCTATAACCTTTGTCATCCCTAACCGATCAATCTCATGCATCGTATACACTTTAATCCCCTTATCCTTGATGAGTTCCTTCTCCCCTTTATCAAGAGATCTCGCTCCTATAATGACAATATTTTCAGGCTTTATTTTTGGTGCATATCCCCCTATAAATGTTAAATGGGGATGACCAATACCCAAGCTAACAGCGAGTGGCATTCCGTGAATATTACCTGTAGGAGAGGTTTCTGATGAATTTAAATCCCCATGTGCATCATACCAAATTACTCCTAAGTCCTTATAATGCTTTGAAATGCCTGCTAAACTACCAATGGCAATGCTGTGATCCCCTCCAAGAACTAACGGGAAATTGCCTTTTTGCACAACAAGATCAACTTGGTCAGCCAATTTCCTACTCGCCACTACAACCGCTTTCAAATTCCGTAAATTTACGGTTTCTCCTATATCCCGGTCTGGTTTTCCTATCTCAATATCCCCTAAATCCTCAATCTCGTATCCTAGTTGTTCCAAACGGTCCACTACACCCGCATAACGAATAGCACTAGGCCCCATATCAACCCCGCGACGCATTTGCCCTAAATCCATCGGCACACCAATAATAGAAATCTTTTTCTTCATCTAAAATCCCCCTCCTTACCCTATTATTAACCTTTATTTTACATACATAGTCATATCTGACTCAACCACACAATTTTCTGAATATATATGCAAATTGGAGAGCAATTCGTATAACTGGATCTTAACATAACAAAAACGCAAACGTCTTGCTCATTTCGTAGTTTTCGACTGATATAAAGGAAACACAGCGTATAGTCTCCTAAACAAAAAAGACGCTCCTGCATATCAAAACAGGAACGCCTATTTTTAAACAAACGATTGATTGTAAAGCGGAAGACGGGATTCGAACCCGCGACCCCCACCTTGGCAAGGTGGTGTTCTACCACTGAACTACTTCCGCAAAAGTGAGCCATGAAGGACTCGAACCTTCGACCCTCTGATTAAAAGTCAGATGCTCTACCAACTGAGCTAATGGCTCATAAAATATAAATATACCTACAACTTCCAATTTACCTAACAAAGGTCGATGAATGATGAATATGTTTCAAACTCATACTACATAGCGGAAGACTTCTAAACCTTTTAAGAGCAAAAAAAATAACCAAAGCCCTTTACCAAACTTCTAATGGTAAAGAAATGGGTTAAAAAATTAGATACACTCGATAAAAAGATAAAATGGCTGGGCTAGCTGGATTCGAACCAACGAATGACGGAGTCAAAGTCCGTTGCCTTACCACTTGGCTATAGCCCAACATAAATGGTGGAGGGGGGCAGATTCGAACTGCCGAACCCATAGGGAGCGGATTTACAGTCCGCCGCGTTTAGCCACTTCGCTACCCCTCCGGCTAGTATATTCAATGGTGCCGGCCAGAGGACTTGAACCCCCAACCTACTGATTACAAGTCAGTTGCTCTACCAATTGAGCTAGGCCGGCATATGGTGGAGGATGACGGGATCGAACCGCCGACCCCTTGCTTGTAAGGCAAGTGCTCTCCCAGCTGAGCTAATCCTCCATAATCATGTTCAATATGTATTGGAAAATTGAATGGTGACCCGTACGGGATTCGAACCCGTGTTACCGCCGTGAAAGGGCGGTGTCTTAACCGCTTGACCAACGGGCCACAAATAAAATTTATTAAAGCTTCCAACCGGGCTCGAACCGGTGACCTCTTCCTTACCATGGAAGTGCTCTACCTGCTGAGCTATGGAAGCAATGGCTCCGCAGGTAGGATTCGAACCTACGACCGATCGGTTAACAGCCGATAGCTCTACCACTGAGCTACTGCGGAATAATGATTTGCTTGGCAACGTCCTACTCTTGCAGGGGGACAGCCCCCAACTACCATCAGCGCTGAAGAGCTTAACTTCCGTGTTCGGTATGGGAACGGGTGTGACCTCTTCGCCATCATTACCAGACAAAAATCCATTAAGGACAAGTATAATTATATATTCTTTTCCAGAAAAGTCAATAATTATATTAAAAATTATTTCCTCAAAACTAGATAATAAATGAAGTATTCCAAGTTTCCGAGTTGCCATCTGAAACGTAAAATTGGTTAAGTCCTCGATCGATTAGTATTCGTCAGCTCCACATGTCACCATGCTTCCACCTCGAACCT
>NZ_JAUSUC010000065.1 GCF_030813365.1 Oikeobacillus pervagus | reverse complement strand
TCCTGAACTTCTATTAACATATTCCATCACCTGAATTCTATTAGTTTAGAATTCAGTATGGACACTACTATGACACTTTAAACAGCGAAGAAGCATTTGTACGTCTATTCCTGGTTTGTTCTGAGATAATTCTCTTCATTTGTTCATCAGATATTTCACCTTTAAAATACTTTTCTTGTATTTCATCAGTCTCACACATTTCAATAGAATCACTGCCTTCCCAATTCGTAAGTCCATTCAGAAATGTTTCAAAGTTAGGAGCTAATTCTATAATCTCTTCTCCATCATTTTCAATAAGGATAACAGGGGGTTCTTTATTGGTATTTCTATAATCAAAGGCAATCCAGGTATGTCCATCTCCTGAAATAAGAACTACTTCTTTCGGTAATCCCCATTCTTTAATCAAATAGTCACTTTCCAGAATCCCACCTTCTTCTCCTATCCCTCTTATATGGTCTATATAAATGTGATCATCAGCCCAAGATGTCGGAAAATCAGTGGGATACGAGTCAAAAATGATATAACCGCCATTCTGCTCTTTTAAAAGGCTTATGTAACTTTCAGGCAATTTTACTTTAAGTTTCTTTTCTACTATTGCGACAGTCTCTTTAGTTATTGGCTTTAATTTATGTTCGTCATGTTCTTTCCATATACTTTTTATCACGAATATTCCCTCTTTCAAGTTTTGTTACTTCAACAAATAAGGAGAGTCAAAACTTTCGATAAATAAACCAGATTTTATAACGGCATCATTTGACTTCATACATTCTTTCCTCGCCCCAATATACATATAATAGTCGTATCCAAAGTGAACAAAGAATTGCTTCTTAAAGCCTAATTTACACCAAATAGCATTCCGCAATGTCAATTTGGCTAACTCTCGGACTTCCTGTACAGTCACAGCTTTCCCTATCCAAATCTTTGATAAAAATTCATTATCATTTTGATTTCTAACCTCGTCAGACCATTGTTCCAAGGCATTTACATAAACTCTATTCAAACCCATTTCATCCATAAATGTAGTGATGGCATTAAGGTACTTTTCCTCCGTTATTTGATACTCCTCCATACTAACCTTTGTTCCAACCTCTGAAAAACAAGTCCATTCTTCATGGTTAAGATAACTGCCATCAACATCCCTATTTACTGGATCATTTTTTGTTATTCTCCAAGAAAACAAGCTCAACTCTCCTTCATAATCAATCAAACTATAAATCATCTAAAGCTATAACTTCACCGATTGATGCTATCACCCCGTAATCACAATCTAATTTTCCGCATAGAACATATTGTTTTTGTTCAAAGTCATATACATAGTAAGGTTTAAGCTCAAACAATTCTTTCATTTTTTCAAACGCTTCTTCTTTATTAACTGTTACTTTTTCAGGTGCTTGAAATTGGCCAAAAACTTCTAACATTGGTTTGTGTAACCGTCAAGTAGTTTTGAACACTTTTTGCTAATTAATTTTGAACACTTTTGTTATTAAATCCCCCCCTGGTTAAATGAGAGAAGGGAAATCGTGTTTTAACCTTTTAATTTTGCGAACTTTCTTTTTCAAAAATAGTGGATCGATGTTTCAATCTGTAGCTGTCATTGTCGTTTAGCTGAATCACTTCCACGCGGTGAAGCAGTCGGTCCAGTATGGCCATAGTGATTCCTTGATCCCCCATCAATTCACCCCATTCTTCAGGCCCCTTATTAGAGGTCAAAATGATGGAACTACGCTCATATAAATGGTTCACTAGATGGAAGAACAAATTTGCTTCACGTTGGTCGATGGCCATGTACATTAAATCATCAATAATCACTAAATCTGAGTCTCTTATTCTCTTAAGCTGCATTTGAGATTTCCTTATATACTCTTCTGTCTTTAGAAGATGCACAAGTTCACCCATCGTTGAAAAAGAACCTTATAACCCTTATGAATGGCTTCTATTCCTAGACCAATAGAAATATGAGTTTTGCCTGCTCCTTGGGGTCCTAATAATATGAGATTGTATTGTTGATCTAACCAATTGAGCTCTTTCAATTGATTCATCTGTCGAGTACTAAGCGATCGCTGTTCTTCAATATAAAATTCATCCAGCGTTTTATGATAAGGGAACTTGGCCCATTTCAGTCTCTTTTCCACATTTTTTTCGTCCCGTCGTTTTAATTCATACACGAGCAGTTCCTGCAGGAACTCTTGATAGGTCCATGACATCTTTTCCGCATTACGAAGTAACACTGGTAGTTCATTGGCCGTTTCTGTCATCCGAAGTAGTCGGAAATATTCCTGAAGGATATGTACGGTTCCCGTCATTATAAAACGCCCCCTAATATTTTAATATAGTCATCTATCTCCCTAGTTACTGTGGTGGTTTTTATTGCGGGGTTGATATTTTTGGACTTTTGAATCGAGGCTGGATTCGGAGTCTCTGTTTCTTTTAAGCGGGTGAGATGTTGTGCTATATCCCGGAGATCATTAGCGCTCCACATCTGATCTTGAATACAAACAGCTAGGGCATTATCTATTTCTAATCGAAAATGGGTGATAGCGTGTTGAATAACCTGAAGTTGATCCCGTATATATCTTGGATAACGGCATCCCACTTCATGGAGAAACTTCTCTGCCTTTTTTTGATCTTGAAACTGGCGAATCACGGTTTCCTTATACGCCTGAATTCCTTTGGAACGATCCCTTGTATGTTGTCGGTTCTTTATCAATTCTCCCTTTCCATGACATAGTTTGTGTCTAGCTAAGACTTCCCCTTGTGGCTCCCTTCTTATGATGAGCTCTTCCTCCTGGACTTCTACATATACCGTGTTCTCTCCCCTTGGACGATAAGTTCCAAGAGGAAGAGAATAACGATTGGATTTATATTTTATAATGTTGTCCTTATGAACGGTCCTTGATATACTAGATTCAAGAGGACTCTTGGAAGAGAGCATAGGGGAGACTGGTTGTAAGTGTTGCTTTTCGAGGGCGAACACTTCCACCGGTCTCTTTTTAGTTGTATGATGTACGTTATGATTCCCCGTCCTTTCCAACCACGCTAAGCATTTTTCATTCCAGGCCTCAAGATCGACAAATACTCTGTTTTTCGCAAAGTTCCTTTTCACGAATTTCACCACATTTTCAACTTTCCCCTTGCTTTGGGGATCTGCTTTCCTACATAAGTAGATTCTAAATCTGCGCTCTTGTTTATAGGCTTGAAATTCACTTGTCAGAATAATATCACCAGCATTTTCACTTACAGTAATAAGGTGATCTTGGTCATAGACAATTTCCTCTGGCATTCCCCCGAAAAATTGAAAGGCCTTTTCATGGCATCGTATTGTATCTCTTGTAGTAAAAGGTCGATCCATCCATTCCACATACTTATAACGAGAGTGAGAGAGGACGAAGGTAATAAAGTATAGCTTTTTATTCTTGTTCTCAGAATCCTTCACAGTGATTTCCCCCCAATCTACTTGAACCTGTTGCCCCATTGGCAATTCCTCTACAGCTTCATGAGTTCGAACACGAATGACTTTAGGAATATGATGGATATCTCTCATTTCACTTACATACGAACGAACTGTACCTCCCGAAACTTCCAATGTTGGATATCGTTCCTTGAGCCAGTCTTCAATTTGGGCGGAAGAAAGATCTGGGTGTTCTTTTAGCCAACTTAAGATTTGGTCATGATAAAGATCTAACTTTTTCCTTCTACTTCCAAGTGAAGTGATCCAATCTGAAGCTTCTTCTAAATCCATATTTAAATATTTATAAACTGTGTTTCTAGAAATGTCTAATTTTTTGGCAATAGCCGCAATTTTAAATCCCTGCTTTTTTAGTTGATGTACTTCTACATACAATAGTAATTTTTCCACCTTTCATCCCCTCCAGCTAAAACATATGATCATAAAACTATCATAGCTAAGCTGAGTCGAATTTTGGAAAAAGTGTTCAATCTTATTTGGCGGAAACTGTTGATTATAGATTAGCAGTTACAGACACCCTTAGAAAAGCTGAAAAAACTGCTAAACGTCTGAAAAGATTTGAAATTACAACTGCAAAAGATTTTACAAATGAGACTTTAAAAAAGGCATTGGGTGAGAAGAAAGCCAATTCAATTATTAATGTGCGAAAAGATTCACTTATGAATATGCACCCAGATAAACTGCAAAAAATGGCAGAGGAGGAGTTTGAAGAATACCCTTGGGAAGCGTATGAGCAAAGCCTGGAAAAATTATTGGAAGCAATGGAGGAAGAGGATTCTAACTATATTTTCGATTCTCCCCTTTTTAAAATGTCTGAGGATGAATTGTACGAACGTTCTTTATCCTATTTTGAACAGCAAGAAGATAATTTGTTCGATGATATGATTTAATAAAAGCAATAAAAGAGCATTGGTACTCTGAGTTCGATGCTCTTTCGTGTTGGTAGGAATATATTCAACTAATGCTGTCCGTTTATTTAAGTACATTTCTTGAACCAACAGTTAGCCAAAGTGTTCATGAAACCACCACACAACAAGAATGATACTTACTACTCCCCAAAGCGTAGTTCCCGCTATCCACCAAACTATAGATCGAGCCGAACCTTTTGTATATTCAATATTACTTTCTATATTTGCTTTTATAAATGCGAGTTTTTTCTCCATATTTTTCTTCATGGAAACGAGAACAGCAAATCCAATTATAATGAAACCAACAGTTAGCCAAAGTAATAAATCCACTTTTATACCCCTTTTTTATTGTGATTACGTTATTCTACAATCTCTATCCTTTAGTTAAAAATTAACTTTTTCCCCCTCTTTTCCACTCATACGGTACTTTTGACCAATTGTAGGATAAAATAAACAAGAATATTATAAAACATACCCCTATATTATCTATCCAACTAATTTCTTTTTTTAAAATTAATTGCCAAACAGTTGCTACTATAAAATATGCCAAGGGGTAACTAAGACTTTTTTTAAACATTCCAGACCTCCATAAATTTTCAAACCTTATTAAACTCTGCCATCAAGCCCTGTTATCAACACAAGTATTTGGCATCTAAACCCCATATCTTAGAAGTAAAAAACTGCCTACCCATAGAAAAATTGCAAGTTGTGTTATTACATACATTCCAAATTCAAATGGTGAAAGTTTCCTATCCCTTTTTGCTTTCCTTAACTGTCTAACATAAAATAATGAGCATAAGAGTAAGACGGCTATGGATGCTTCATATATGTTTTCTATAAGATTAACCAAAAGAAACTCCTCCCCGTTACTTGATCCAACTTTAAATATTCTTTTTAAAATTACGCTTTAAATCAAAGAAAGCAAACGTTCCACAAATTATTACCCCTGCTGATAATAACGCTGTCATAAACCAACTATCTCCCCAATTTACAACAACACTATATAAGCAACCTATTGCAACAGCTAAAGACGCATACTTTGCTCGCCATATTTAAAGTTTAGAAGCCTTTTTATTACTCAAACTTTATCCCTCTCCTTCTGGTAAAGAGTTGAGTAATTAAGCATTATTACAGTTATTCTCATTAAGTCTTATTGATGACATAATATGCAACAAGCCTACTCAACAACAAAATAAGAATCCCTTATTTCCCTATAAACACTGCCGATAGTGTGATAATCACTTTTCAGACATTGACATATATTTTGTGAAAAAAGAACCTAAAATCAATAGAATAACAGTTATTGACCAACTCATTAACCCCATAAAATCAAACCAATAAGCTAATAGGTTCGTAACAGCAATAAGATAAAAACAAATTGAGGTTAAGGCACTTTTTATCCCTGTGATACCTGCCTTTTTTCTTTTTCGAACCACAGTTGAAATGGAAAAAACTAAGGCAATTATTAGTATTATAGATAGAATAATTGGTATCACTATTCTCCCCCCTCGTATATTATGTTTAAGCCCCATTTTTAAGGGCCTATAAATTCCTATTTTCCTGTAATAATTCATCCAAATCTCTTGGATGTCCCGAGATATTTCTAGATAATGAGATTAGGATCATTTGGGACAATTCTTTTTCCCCCTGTGGGCTTAGCCACATTTAAAGACTGTTTCTCAGTGTACGTGCGGTGCTTCCTACTCGCAGGCTGTTCTCCCTGAATCTCGAACCTAGATGATAGTAGCTCTAGGGCGGCTTTCGAATCAGGGCAAGTTCTGATACACGAGGTTGCTGGTCGGCGTTCACACTAGAGATATCTCAGGGCATCCAAGAAAAACACCAATGATTCTAATTTGAAAGGAGGGGACAACCCATGAAATTATTTGTTGGTTTAGATATTAGTTCTTTTGATATTAAAGTTTGTATTTTGGGCGATGAAGGAGAAAAGCTTACTTCCTTTACCGTCTCTAACGATCTTCCAGGTGCCACACAACTCCGGGATCGTATTCTAGATTGCACCATGGACAAAGATGTTCAAACATTAAAAATTGGATTAGAATCTACGTCCGTTTATAGTTTTCATCCATCCATGTTTTTGCATAATGATGAATCACTAAAGGGCCTTGACGCCAAGGTTTTTGTCATGAATCCTAAACAGATTGCCAATTTTAAGAAAAGCTATTCGGATATGGATAAGACAGATGAGATTGATGCTTTTGTGATAGCTGACTATCTTCGCTTCGGCCGTAATTCCATGTCCGTGGTAAAGGAAGAACAGTATATTGCCTTACAACAATTGACTCGTTCTCGTTACCAACTCATCCATCAAGTGACTAAAGAGAAACAACATTTCTTACAACACTTGAGTTTTAAATGTAATACCTTTTCTCAAGAGGTGGATTCCTCTGTTTTCGGAAACGCCATGATGGAAATGTTCTCCGAAAAATTCAGCCTAGATGAACTAGCACAAATGCCATTAGAAGATTTGGCCGGTTTCCTTCAAGAGAAAGGAAAAAGCCGTTTCAACGATGCAGAATGTGTAGCGAAATCCATCCAAAAGGCCGTACGTTCTTCGTATCGCTTAGATAAGGTAGTCGAAGATTCAATCGACGTTCTCCTTGGTACATCCATTGAAGTGATTAGAACACTTCAAAAACAAGTAAAGGAGATTGAAAAGGCAATCGGACGCATCATGGCTGGCTTAGTAGAGACCCAGACTCTTCAATCCATCCCTGGTATAGGACCTGTATTCACAGCTGGTATTATCGCTGAGATCGGTCAAATTGACCGTTTTGAAGATGAAACGAAAATAGCCAAATATGCAGGTCTGTACTGGAGAAAACATCAATCTGGACGTTTTACTGCGGATGATACTTCCCTTTCGCATAACGGAAATCAATACCTAAGATATTACTTAGTTGAAGCCGCCAACTCAGTAAGAAGGCACATTCCCGAGTATCAAGAATACTACGCGAAGAAATACAAAGAAGTACCGAAACATCAGCACAAAAGGGCACTCGTTCTAACCGCAAGAAAATTTGTGCGTTTGGTCGATGCGCTACTACGCAATCACCAAATTTACACGCCGAAAAGGAGCGTAAATATATGACGCATATGCGCTATTAAATCCCTTTTTCACTTTCCAGTAAATACCAATATTTTACTGGTCTAGTTTAGTGCTGCCTTTTTTCAGATATTTGACCCTTGATAACCAAATAACTAATTATTTTTTGCTTGACATATTACCGCAGGTCTTTTAAGGTGTGTTTTTACGATTTCTTTCAACGGTAGCAAAGAACTGCAACTACAACAGTTCTTTCACTAACGCTCTCCGTTCATTGAACAATTGATACGTTACTCTAACAATTCAATAAAGAAATTTCTTATATCTTTTGGCAACTCTTCTACTGCAAGAACTTTTAATCTTGGTGTTCCTGGTGAAGTCATAACTACATAAGTTTTTTCATCATATTCAAACAAAGTGAATTGCCTTACACTACTCGCAGTCGTATCCAACCTTTTTATATAATCAAAATCTTCTTTCTTAAAATTATCTTCGTAACCCTCTAAGGTTAGTTTTTGTGCATCTTCAAAATCATCTGCAAAAGAAATCGCTTGGTATAATTCAAGTGAATTTTTAGGTGTATAAAAGTAAACATAATATATTGAACCACCCACAGAAATAAAGAATACTATTATGAAAAGAATCCAATATTTACGTTTGTTTTTCTTTAGAACCCCCATGAATTAACCCCCTTCATAATCAACTTTTCTATAATAGCCCATTATCCTTATTAAACAATTCTGCTTGTTAGTAGATTATTGCTTCTATTAATTTATCAAAATACCTTTAACAGCAACAAAAAAATGAAGAGCGATACGCACAAATAGAAGATACCCCCCAATAAACTCTGAGTTCTTTTATATTCTCGCAACCCTATTACAATGAACATTGCACTCATAAGTATTAACATCAATGGTTGCAAGTTGAAGTTTTCCGTAGCTAAACTGTAAATACTAATTATTAAAACAAAGATTGCAAAAATTATTTGAAATATCATTAGAATATCAAACTTTAATTTCGCCATTTTTTTGCCTCCACCAAAAGCCATTACCTTCAAAAGATACCCTACTTCAATATAATACTCTTTACTTTAATACGTTTAAGATGCATTAGCGTTTCAACTTTTATCCATTTACAATTTCAATTCAATAATAGGATATCCCCTCCTATTTAAGTAAACTCCACCTTTAGTTACATTACCTCTAAAATAAACAGAACCAAAAATTAAGGGGGATAATAAGAATCTTCAAACAATTGGAGTTGTACTCAATCAACATTAATTTTGTAACTATCTAATCAATATCCTCTATCTTGTTCCCGTCTTCATCGATTTGTACTGTTCCACCACCAAAATACCACCCTCTTGCCTCAACAAACTCGATAAAGGCATTCCAAAACTCTGCATGTCCAACATCTTTTCCGTCATTTCCAAAAACACACCCATTTATTTCAACGCCTACTGTTTTTTTCACCATAAACCCCTCCTAATTTTAAACAAAGTTATCCAAATAACTTGACGTTAATCCCATTGATTAAAAACAATCTCACCAATTGTTCTTGGTTTCCAGTAAGCTACTTGTTTCAATTCTGCCTGATTCAATTCATTCTCATTTAACAGACACGTCTTAGCACCTAATTTAAGTGAAACGGGTTTATTCAAATCTCTACAACTTAGCACTTGATAAGATGAACAAAACTCCTCTGACAATTTAGGTTCGTCTATAAACGTTATGTTATCAAAATCAACATAGGAGGCAAAAGCAACAATCGGATAATATTTGTTAAGCAAAATGTGGAGCTTCGTACCCTGCAAACTAACTTCTACGTCAATGAAGTTTCCATGGCAACATTGATCTTTGATTTCTACAACTGTCCCTTCAATACGAAATAATACAGAAAAACATAATTGCTTAAACTGCTTTTGATCTACTATTGGTATCTGTTCACTTTTCGCATCATGAAAACCTGTAATTCCTTCACGTAGAATCATAAGCTCACTCCAACATTAAATTTTAAATATACTCGTTCACTGAAACAACGACCGCACTCTTTCTCGGTCATATTCTCCAATCCTATCATAGTTTTTTCATATAAGGGGCGTATGGTTTCCTTATCCTTTGCAACGACTTCACAGCCTCTATCATCGTAAATAAAGAAGATGATATCCTTTGTAGCATTGATAAAAAAAACATCAGGGTAGTAAGCACAATCTTTTGATCCAAACTTTGGTTTCAACGTAAAATCCTCATGGCAAATCGCCTTGATTAGCCAATAATAGCGTATGTCCTGCTTTCGGCACTTCAAAGAAAATCGCAACGTTTGAAATTGATCCGCTTCCTCCTCGCCATCAAACACATATGGCAACGTTTCTTGTTTCAGTTTATATTTTAAACTCTTATCCTTTAGGTAACGAGAATACAGCTTTAAACGAGGCGTTCCATTTCTTGACGACTTATGCCGATAGACATTCGTTACAAGAAATATATCATCTTCATCAGCAAATAAACTTTCGAATATGGTGGTTGCCTGCTCATAAACTCGATTAAACCTGTTCATGTTATAACTATCATCATCTAAAAATTGATACAGTCCCCTGGCAAGTTCAAAATGAATTCCAATTTCACATTGGTAGTAAAGACTTGGTTTTAGCGTAAGTTCAGGGAAAACATTATCCATGTATGTATTTAACTCCATATAGGGATTCACTACTTTCATTTTAAAGGTAATAAGATGGCTGATACAGCAAATAAGCATCTTATCCAACATATTAAATTGTACCATTGTTTGACAATGAGGTTCTTGTACATCTATGGATTGATATGGGTTATTCGCCGAATGTATGGAAATCAACAATATCAAATGGACTGTTGACAATTGTCAAACCAATTTACTTGATCTCTGGGGATTTGGATAATATAGTCTGGTAGCTCTTCACAACCTGTATAGGTTGTCCGTTAAAAGTAAGGTTTTAGTTTAATAACATATATCCTTTGGAGTTTGAAATGAGGATTACGCAATGTCTGTAAGACAACTAATGGAATCTGCAATGTCAAATTAACATATAAGATAGTAAGCAATCTCATTATGATATTGATGGAAGAACTCAAAGTATTTGCAACATATATATTAATAGTGAATACTTGTACCGCAATTGAAACTCCTCCGACACTTAGAGCGATAAGGATTTGAGGCGATTCCATTCATTCATTTTTGCGTTTCTTGATCTTCCTTGTACTCAAACCATATACAACCGTTTTGCCGTATTTTCTCTTCCGTAATTTGCTTATAATTATTCTATAAACAAATAAAAACAAAGGAGAGTTTTTACAATATGAATCAGGAAAAACTGTTACAACGATTAAACAGCATCCCATTAAATGTAAATGTTAAACTCATGGAATTAAAGTTGAATGAATATCTCGAAAATATATGGCGGGCAAGTGAATGGGTTAAAATTGAGTTAGAATCAATTGGTCTATCCGTTGACGAGGATTTTATGGAAACAAAGAACATAGTTCGATATATCAAAGAATACCTTATCGTTAAGTATAGGGATGCACGTTATGCAAATGGGGAAATTCAGGATAATGATTTAAGGGAAGAATTCCCAAATGATTTTCTTCTTGGTAATTTCATTGATTATAAAGCAAACATCTCCCTCAGAAAACGCCTCGAATCTTTACTAAAGCATGTAAAAGATGGGTACATCCAACCTACGTTTGCCATCAATTCTGCAAATAGCATTTACACCTCGAAACCCGCTATTCAAATCCCTCACTCTGACCTCGCTCTTTACCTCGACTGTGACTTGCACCATTTTGATTCACTTGAAGAAGCTATGAATGCAATATCAAATGCAAAAGCTGACTCAGAAATCATCACCGTTATTAAGAAAACTGTTTATTTCAGGACTCCCAAATATTATGAGGAAAAAGAAAGGAAACGACAAGAAGCAATAAAAGTCATAGACGAACTCTGAATAGGTTACACTTAGTTGGACAGATTTGTTAAGGTCATATAAACTTGATTCAACAAAAGTCGGAGGAGAATCAACTATGGCCAAAAGAGA
>NZ_JAUSUC010000064.1 GCF_030813365.1 Oikeobacillus pervagus | reverse complement strand
ACCGAGATAAAGGAAACACAGCGAGCCGGTTTTGCGAGCTGATGTTAACTTATCGTAGGGAGAAAACGGAGAAATCCGCTAGCCGATAGGCGCTGGAGCTAGACGAACAAAAGCGGAAGCGCCTGTTCATCGGCGTACGGATTTCGTAGGTTTCGACCGAGATAAAGGAAACACAGCGAGCCGGTTTTGCGAGCTGATGTTAACTTATCGTAGGGAGAAAACGGAGAAATCCGCTAGCCGATAGGCGCTGTAGCTGGACGAACAAAAGCGGAAGCGCCTTGCACATCGGCGTACGGATTTCGAAGTCTTTGACTGAGATAAAGGAAACACAGCGAGGTGATTTTGCGAGCTGATGTTGACTTATCGTAGGGAAAAGACGAAGAAATCCGCTAGCCGATAGGCGCTGTAGCTGGACGAACAAAAGCGGAAGCGCCTGTTCATCGGCGTACGGATTTCGAAGTCTTTGACTTTCCACAGTTCTATATTGAATAATTTCATAATAAAAAACGGGGATGTCTTAGGAACCCCGTTTTTTATTATTATTCATTTAAATGAAGCGCCTAGCCCCCTAGGGTCAAAAGGGAATCTCCCCCAGAAGAAAAAACGCCTTCTCGCGGATTTTACTTTTGCTTATTGGAGCTGATGGAGGCACTTTAGGATAACTTACATTGATTGATCGTTAGGGAATTTATCCACTTTAACAGAGTCATTGGAATCCATAGCACCTTTTAAAGCTTGAACTAGGAAAATACCAATTGCTCCTAATAAGATCATCATCACAATAACTGTAAACCACATGATCATTGTAAATTGCACCCCTTTCCAAAATAGGCTCCTGTAGTAATTTATGCAATATATTCTTCTTTTAGTTTACACTATTTATACTTGATTTACAATTTGATATATTTGTAATTTCCTTAAAAAAATTTGAGAATACAAGAATTCAACATTTATTTAGTAAATTGAATTGACAATGCGAATGAGATTCATTATCATTGTATATAGTAATGGATAAATATTTATTTTCTGGTACCAATCCCCATATCCCTAATGGGGTTCCTGATAATTCAGGATGTTATCATATTTTTAATTGATAATGAATATCATTATGTTGTGTGTTTAGAAAAATGGTGAGAAGTAAGGAAGAACGCGATGAAAAAAAGGTATTTAATTGTTTTATTACTCGTCTTATCATTTGCCTCTGTTTTTATCGGTGTGAAGGATATTTCTCCTTTCGATTTTTTTTCGTTAGATAAAGAACAGATCGAGGTTTTAATGATTAGTAGATTGCCACGATTAATCAGCATTATCGTTGCTGGTGTTAGTTTAAGTATAAGTGGACTCATTATGCAGCAACTTAGTCGAAATAAATTTGTTTCACCGACGACAGCTGGAACGATGGATTCAGCAAGATTTGGAATCTTAGTATCGATGCTATTATTCACATCAGCATCACCGCTTCAAAAGACAGTTGTTGCATTTGTATTTGCATTATTAGGCACATTCTTATTTATGAAAATATTGGATAAAATCAAGTTTAAAGACGCAATATTTATTCCTCTTGTGGGATTGATGTTTGGAAACATTATTAGCTCCTTAACGACTTTCTTTGCGTATAAATATGATCTTATTCAAAATATGTCATCATGGTTGCAAGGAGACTTTTCGATCATTATAAAAGGGAGATACGAACTTTTATACATAGGTATTCCACTCGTTATAGTTGCTTATTTATTTGCCAACAAATTTACCGTTGCAGGAATGGGTGAGGATTTTGCTATTAACTTGGGACTAAGTTATAGACGAGTGGTGAACACAGGATTAGTGATTGTCGCATTAGTATCAACGGTCGTCATTTTAACTGTTGGAATGATCCCATTCTTAGGACTGATAATCCCCAATATTGTGACGATTTACCAAGGAGATCATTTGAAGAATAGTCTTTCTCACACCGCATTACTAGGAGCTTGTTTCGTTCTCTTCTGTGACATACTTGGACGCGTGTTGATTTATCCATATGAAATTCCGATTGGCATGACAGTCGGAGTCATTGGAAGCGGTGTGTTCATTTATTTACTGATGAGGAGAAAGGCTTATGAATAAGAAAGCGAAAATCGGCATTCTTTCCGTATTGGCGATTCTATTGATTGGTCTGTTTATCTTTTTCAAACTAGGGACTAACTGGGATTATGCTTTGCCACGGAGAATCATGAAAGTAACTGCAATTGTTGTGACAGGAGCTGCGATCGCCTTTTCAACGACCGTGTTCCAAACGATTACGAATAATCGTATTTTAACTCCCAGTATTATAGGTTTAGATTCTCTATATTTACTTATCCAAACGATGATGATCTTCCTATTTGGTTCAACCAATATATTAGTGATGGATAAAAACATCAATTTCATCGTCTCCATTTTGGCAATGGTTTTATTTTCAAGTATCTTGTTTAAAGTTTTGTTCAAAAGGGAAGGGCAAAATATTTATTTCTTGTTGCTCGTTGGATTGATATTTGGGACGTTTTTCCAAAGTCTCTCTTCGTTTATGCAAGTTATCATTGACCCAAATGAGTTCATGCTAATTCAAGATAAAATGTTTGCTAGCTTTAATAATGTGAATTCTGATTTGCTTTATATAGCGATAGGCTTATTTATCTTAGTCACGATCTATTTCTTGAAATTCTTAAAGTATTTAGATGTGCTTTCACTAGGTCGAGATCAAGCGATTAATCTGGGGGTGGATTATGACTATGTCGTCAAACGTTTGCTTATTGTCGTGGCCATCTTAATTTCCATCTCAACTGCATTAGTGGGCCCCATAACATTTTTAGGATTGCTTGTTGTAAATATCGCCCATGAATTTTTGAAAACGTATAAACATTCGTATTTAATCATCGGTTCAATCTTGATTAGTATCATTGCTTTAGTTGGTGGACAATTCGTAGTGGAAAAAGTATTCACATTCTCCACTACTGTCAGTGTCATTATTAATTTCATAGGTGGAGTGTATTTTATCTATCTTCTATTAAAGGAGAATAAGACATGGTGATTGTAAAAAATGTAACGAAGAAATATGGAGAAAAACATGTGGTTGATAAAGTATCTGTGACGATTGAAAAAGGAAAGATCACTTCTTTTATTGGTCCCAATGGTGCTGGAAAAAGTACATTATTATCGATGGTCAGTCGATTAATTACCGTTGATGATGGTGAAATTTATATCGAGAATCAAAGACTGGACCAATGTAAAAGTAGAGAACTAGCGAAAAAAGTATCGATTTTAAAACAAACCAATCATATCAATCTTCGTTTAACCGTCAGAGAGCTTGTTTCATTTGGACGATTCCCATATTCACAAGGAAAATTAACAAAGGAAGATTGGCGCTTTGTAGATGAAGCCATTGAATATATGGAACTAGAAGGAATGCAAGATCAATTTTTAGATCAGCTAAGTGGTGGGCAAAGACAAAGAGCGTATATTGCGATGGTTATTGCTCAAGATACAGAATATATTTTGCTAGATGAACCACTGAATAATTTAGATATGAAGCATTCTGTTCAAATTATGAAAGTATTAAGAGATTTAGTAGATGAACTGGGAAAAACCGTTGTGATTGTTATTCACGACATTAACTTTGCCTCTTGCTATTCTGATAATATTGTTGCTTTGAAAGAGGGGAAAGTAGTAAAGGAAGGAAAGTCACAGGAAATTATTAATCCAACGGTTTTAAAAGAAATATATGAAATGGATATTGATATTAAAAACTATAATAATCAAAAAATCTGTGTCTACTTTTAATGGGGATTATTTTAATAGTGAAGGTTAAACCGGAAGAAGGGGGATAAAAGAGCAGAAATCTGTTTAACACGAAGCTATTAAATAATTGATAAAAAATAATTATTTGAGGTGAAAGAATAAATGAAAAAACTAGCTTTAGTCATCATTTCAGCGCTTTTTCTAGTGGTTGCTGCCGCATGCAGTTCCAATGAAAAAAGCAAAGAAGCAAATACATCAGAGCCGAAAGAAAAGACAGAGGAAACAAAGGAAATTACAGTTAAACATCTATTAGATGAAACAAAGGTAAAGAAAAACCCTGAGAAAGTAGTTGTGTTTGATTTCGGTGTACTTGATTCTCTTGATAAATTAGGTGTTGAAGTAGCAGGAGTACCTCAGAAGGTTGTCCCTGAATATTTATCAAAATATAAAGATGAAAAATATGTGAATACAGGTAGTTTAAAAGAGCCTGATTTTGAAAAAATGGCTGAAATTGGTCCTGAACTTATTATTATTTCTGCAAGACAACAAGATTTATATGAAGAGTTTAAAGAAATTGCACCCACCATTTATATGGGAGTGGATCCGACACAATATATGGAGTCATTTAAAGGAAATATGACAACATTAGGTGAAATTTTCGGAAAAGAGTCTGAAGTAGAAAGTGAATTAGCGAAAATTGATGACGACATTAAAGAGTTAAAAAAATTAGCCTCTGACGGTGACCAAAAAGGATTAGTCACTTTAGTAACTGGAGGGAAAGTAAATGCATATGGTCCAGGTTCACGCTTTGGTTTAATACATGAAGTTTTTGGAGTGACTCCTGCCGATGAAAAGATTGAAGCATCCACACATGGAGCCAATATTTCTTTCGAATATATTGCAGAAAAAAATCCTGATTATTTATTTGTTATTGATCGTGATGCGGTCGTTGGTGGAGAAGCAGCTGCAAAGAAAACGATTGAAAATGACCTAGTGAAAAAGACCAATGCTTATAAAGAAAATAAAATAATTTACTTAGATCCTAATTACTGGTATCTTGCAGGCGGTGGATTACAATCCATGTCTGAGATGGTGAAAGAAGTGAAAGAAGGAATACAATAAAAAAAGTGTCTCTAAGAGAGAATGTATACATATATAGACACAAATTCTCCAGAGACAATAAAAAAACATTGCAAAAAAAGTGTATCATATGCCCATTTTTTTGAAAAGCTACCTGTTTCCGTCTAAGGGGAAACAGGTTGTTTTTCTTTTTAAAAACGATTGGAAAATTCAAAAATATTGAAGGGTATGAGAAAATGGACATACACTTTTTTATAGATTGGAGGGAGAGAAATTGAAGGGGGTATTATCCTATTTAAAGCCATATCGGAAATATATGATATTTGCATGGGTACTCATGCTTATGGAATTAGCCGTTGATCTCTTACACCCATTGTTCATGGTGAAAATTATTGATGAAGGAATTGTGAAAGGAGATCTATCGATTGTGTACAGGTGGGGTGCGTTGATGCTGCTAACTTCTATCATCGCATTTGCCGCAGGGATTACCAATTCATTTGCCGCTAGCCATGTCGGGCAAAATTTCGGTTATGATGTGAGGAAAGCTTTATTTAAAAAAATTCAAACTTTCTCATTTGCCGATTTTAATCGTTTTTCATCATCAACTCTTATTACGAGATTGACAAATGACGTCACACAGATTCAAATGACCATTTTTTTATTTTTACGAATCGCTCTGAAAGCACCGTTACTAGTAATATTCGGAACTTTAATGGTGTTTCTTATCAATTTTCGTCTAGCACTTGTTTTGGGAGTGACGATTCCTTTGTCGATTGCTTTCCTAGTATGGATGTATAAAAAGAGTTCTCATCTATTTCAAATCGTTCAATCTAAATTGGATCGAGTTAATGGAATATTAAGTGAGAATTTAGCGGGAATTCGTCTAATTAAAGCTTTTTTACGTTCCCATTTTGAGGGGAGTCGTTTTAAAAAAGCTAGTCACGCATTGATGAAGAAAACGATTGAGGTGTCGACGATCGTGGAACTTGTATCCCCCATCTTACATTTCGTCATGAACTCAAGTATCCTGGTGATTCTATGGTTTGCGAATAAGGAGATCTTATCTAATCAGGCGGAGATTGGGGAAGTCGTTGCGATTGTGAACTATGCGATGCGCATTACGATGTCATTATCAATGGCGACGTTCATTTTAATGTTTGTATCTCGAGCACATGCTTCAACAGAAAGAATTCAAGATGTGCTCGAAACATCAGTACAGATGGAGGAAGATAAGGAAGTGGCACCGTTTCAAATACAAGATGGTCACATCTGCTTTAAAAATGTCAGCTTCCGATATCCAGGGGATTCTGTAACGGTTTTGGACGATCTTTCTTTTACAGTTGAACCAAATGAAACGATTGCCATTCTCGGTGCAACTGGGGCAGGAAAATCCTCCTTATTCCAGCTTATTCCACGTTTGTATGATGTGAGTGAAGGAGCTGTTCACATTGATGGGATCGATGTGCGGGAAATGAAGCAGGAACATTTACGAAATCAAATCGGGTTGGTTCCCCAAGATGCTTTATTATTCAGTGGTACGATAAAAGAAAATATTCAATGGGGAAAAGAAGATGCCACGATGGACGAGATCATAAATGCTGCAAAACATGCTCAAATTCATGAAACGATTATGAAATTCCCTCACTCATATAGAACGGTTATTGGGCAAAAAGGCGTAAACCTTTCAGGAGGACAAAAACAAAGAATCTCATTAGCAAGAGCCTTCATACGTCAACCGAAAATTTTACTGTTAGATGATAGTACAAGTGCTCTAGATATGAAAACGGAGGAGAAATTGCTTGAAGGATTGCGAAGTTATAAGGGAACGAAACTACTGATTACACAAAAGATTAGTACCGCTCTTAAGGCCGACCGAATTTTCATCCTCGAGGATGGGAAAATCGTTGCGATGGGGACCCATGGGAAATTATTGAGAATTTCCGACCTCTACCGAAAAATAGTGCAATCGCAAAATATGAGAAAGGGGGCCTTTCAATATGTCAAGACATCATCCGCCAATGAAAACTGAAAAAGCGAAAGATACAGTTAGCACGTTAAAAAGATTATTTGCTTATTTTTCTAATCATCAAGGAAAGGTTTATCTCGTTTTGTTTATGGTTGTTTGTAGTTCTGTCTTGGGAATATTAGGGCCCTACTTACTTGGGATGGCGATTGACCACTATGTTGGATCGAAACAATTTGACACTTTTCTTCGGTTTCTTTTAATGATTGGTGTTGTCTATTTTCTATATTCCATTATAAGTTTCCTTCAAAACTATTGGATGATCGGAATTGCACAAAAGACGGTTTATTCAATGAGAACGGATTTGTTTGATCATTTACATAAATTGCCAATTCGCTTTTTTGACCAAAAACAACACGGGGACCTAATGAGTCGGGTTACAAATGATATTGAAAATGTGAGTAGAACATTAAATCAATCTGTCATACAAGTGTTCTCAAGTATTTTAACCTTAACTTTATCAATTTCTGTCATGTTTTATCTGAGTCCTTTTTTAACTTTTGTCACGCTGTTCATTGTGCCATTAATGTTTGCGGGGATGAAGTGGATCACAAAACGTACAAAGAGATTATTTAAAGAACAGCAACAGAATTTAGGGGAATTGAACGGTTTTATCGAAGAAGCCATTTCGAATCAAAAAGCAGTGAAAATGTTCTCAAAGGAAGAGAAAGTCATCGAACAATTCGCAGAAAAGAATGAAAAGTTGAGACAATCTGGATTTTGGGCGCAAACTTATACAGGATTTATTCCAAAACTAATGAATATATTAAACAACTTAAGTTTTACGGTGGTTGCAGCAGTTGGCGGGTACTTGGCATTAAAGGGGAAAATATCGATTGGGACGATCGTAGTGTTCACAGAGTATTCAAGACAATTTACCCGACCTCTCAATGATTTAGCAAATCAGTTTAATACACTCCTTTCAGCCATTGCCGGTGCTGAGCGAGTGTTTGAAATTATGGACTTAGAGGTAGAAGAAAAGGAAAATGAGAAGGTGAAATATGAGGAATTCCCATCGATAAAAGGAGAAGTTCAATTCAAAGATGTTAACTTTTCCTATGAAAAGGGAAATCCAACCATTATTAATACGAATTTTCACGTACATCCAGGTGAAACTGTTGCATTTGTTGGTCCAACAGGGTCAGGAAAAACAACGATGATACATTTACTTTCACGTTTTTATGATGTCGATAGTGGAGTAATTTTAATGGATGGCCGTCCTAACCAAACGATTAAGCGTGAGCAATTACGAAAGTTTATGGGGTTTGTATTGCAGGATTCCTTTATTTTTGAAGGGACCATTAAGGAAAATATACGTTACGGACGATTGGATGCGACTGATGAAGAAGTGAAAGAGGCGGCAAAATTAGCGAATGCCCATTCTTTTATAATGAAACTTCCAGATGGATATGACACGGTTTTGCACAAGGGAGGAGCAGGAATAAGTCAAGGACAGAAACAATTATTAAGTATTGCTCGTGCCCTATTAGCTGACCCAGTGATCTTAATTTTAGATGAGGCAACAAGTAGTATTGATACTGTGACAGAAGTGGCCATCCAAGAAGCTTTACAACAGCTTATGAAAGGAAGAACGAGTTTCGTCATTGCCCACAGATTGAATACGATTAGAAACGCTGATCAAATTTTTGTTTTAAAAGAGGGGCGTATTATTGAAAGAGGAACTCATGAGACATTATTAGAGAATCGAGGATTTTATTATGAATTAAATACGGGGGCTGGCACCTCGGTCTAGGGGAAGAAGCATGAAGAAAATATTAATCATTGAAGATGAAATGGCGATTAGTCAAGTTTTAAAGGTCTATTTGCAAAAAGCAAATTTTCATACCATCCAAGTGTTAGACGGAAAGGACGCGATCGTGAAGTTCAAGGAGGTTCATCCTGATCTCGTGTTACTAGACGTCATGCTGCCTGGAAAGAATGGCTGGGATATCTTGGGTGAAATTCGTGAATTTAGCTCTTGTCCTGTCATTATGTTAACCGCACTAAGTGAAGTTCCAGATCGGCTGAGAGGATTAAATAACGGGGCAGATGACTATATTGCGAAGCCCTTTATCGCAGAGGAAGTGGTGGCAAGGGTTCGAGCGGTCTTACGACGAACTTCACATGATGACGACCATTGTCTCCAATTTGGAAGTCTGACGATCGATGTAAGGGCACATAAAGTTTCATTAAAAGGCATTGAAGTGGATGTCACCCCACGGGATCTGTCCTTGCTTATTTTTTTAGGCCAGCATCCGAATCAGACATTTACTAGAGAGCAGTTAATTGAGCATGTTTGGGGAATGGATTACGACGGGAGTGATCGGGCTGTTGATTTGTCGGTCAAACGTCTGCGGAAATCTCTTCAGAACTGGTCAAGCTCAGAAGGGGAAATTAAAACACTTCGGGGATTGGGGTATCAGCTAAGTGTTTATCAATAAAGCTCCGAAAGTCTCGCTTCTACGTTATTGGACCACCAGATATGTAGCAACTTTGTTGATTGGATTAATTATCGTGGGGATCATCTCGATGTGGTGGATTCGCCAGTCTACATTAGAAAATCGTCTGATGATGACGAAATATTTAGCGGAGGAAATTGCTGATCGTTTTGTAGCCACAGAAGATCGCGAAACACAAGTTCCAGGAATTATTAAAGACCGTGATCGATTTATCGCAGAAAGCAAGCCAGATATTTATGTACTCGACCCTGCTGGAAAGATCTTATTTACTAATCCCCCTTCACATTACATCCCGGAAGATATTTTTCCTTATTTTATATTGAAAAGTCAGAAAGAAGTTGAAAAAGTCAGTCTACAAGATGAGGAAAAGTCAACTTACTATATTGTTAAAAGGCCAATCAAAACAGATGGAATAACATTTGGATGGGTAGTCATTATTCATTCTGAGGAAGACTTAGCAAATGTAAATGAGGAATATGAGCTATTAATCATTATGCTCATTAGTTTGGCAATATTAGGTTGGCTGGCGATTTATATTTTATCAAAGAAGCTTTCAAGACCGATTCAACAAGTATCAGAAGCAGCAAAGCACATACAAGAAGGAAATTATGATGTACAATTGCCAGAAAATATGCGTGAGCAAGAAGTGAGTGATCTTGTCCATTCATTTAAGGAGATGGCTAACCGTCTTCAGCAGCTAGAAACCCTGCGTGCAGAATTATTAGCGGGAGTGACACATGAGTTAAAGACACCTGTTACATCGATTAGCGGTTTACTACAAGCTGTGAAAGATGAGGTCGTAACAGGGGAGGAGGCAAAGGAGTTTCTTGATATTTCCTTGAAGGAAATTTCTAAGATGCAAAAGATGGTTGCTGATTTATTAGAATTTAATTCATTTGCTGCTGGAGCCATTCCGATTTCACTTGAAACACATTGTATCAATGAGTTAGTGAAAGAAATCACCTATCAGTGGAAAATCACTCAGAAAGAAGAGGTGCTCCTACATCTCGATTTACTTGATGAGAATGATATTATAAAAGTTGATCCATTGCGCCTGCAACAAATACTCGTGAATTTATTGAACAATGGGAGACAAGCGGTAGAAGGAGGAGCGATTATTACCGTACGATTATATGAGCAAGGAAGTCAAATTGTGATTGATGTTACAGATAATGGAGGTGGAATTCCTCTTGAGGAACAAGAAGATATTTTTGAACGATTTTTTCGAGGGGAAAATAAGAAACTGAAAGTAAGAGGATTAGGACTTGGTTTGCCATTTAGTGAAATGATTGCTAAAGCAATGGGGGGAGACTTGCAATTGCAAAAAAGCGATGAAAGCGGGACGACCTTTTCAATCTATCTTCCTAAAATAAATGGGGATGTCTCTTAAACATAAGGGAATCCCCGTTTTTTTTTCTCAAAATAACCGTATTGACATCTTGCTGACACATTGAACCCCTACACTATGATTAAATCGTTTAATTGGATGCTTTTATTTTTTAGAGGCTCAAAATCTAAAAGAAAAGGTGATGAAAGATGGGAAACAACGATAAAAAGAAATTTTTTATTTCCTCACTTGCTGGAGCGATATTAGGTGGGGTCATTACCCTTTATGGTGGAACAACAATAGGAGTGATTCAGCCAGTGAAAGATCAAGAGGCACAGAATCAGCAGGCAGAAAGTGCAAGTGTGAATGTTCCAATCATGAAGACGGCTCAATCCCATGATGATCTTGTCTCTGTTATTAAAGAGGTCTCATCATCTGTTGTAGGGGTGGTCAATATTCAACGAGCATCTGATTTCTTTTCTCAGGATATAAAGGATCAAGAAAGTGGAACAGGATCAGGGGTTATTTTTAAGAAATCAGGGAATGATGCCTTTATTGTCACAAATCATCATGTAATTGAAGAGGCTAATAAAGTAGAAGTATCACTTTCGGATGGAAAGCGAGTGCAAGCCAAAATAATCGGAACAGATCCATTAACAGATTTAGCCGTTCTTAAAATCGATAGTCAATATGTGAAATCTGTCGCCAATTTTGCTGATTCTTCCAAATTAAAGATCGGAGAGCAAGTCTTCGCTATTGGAAGTCCCTTAGGCTTGCAATTCTCTGGATCCGTCACGAAGGGAATTATTAGTGGGACAAAAAGAACGGTTCCTGTTATGACTTCTGCAGGGGAATGGGATTTAAATGTCATTCAAACAGATGCGGCCATTAATCCGGGCAATAGCGGTGGGGCGTTAATGAACGAAAGTGGCCAAGTAATTGGAATTAACAGTATGAAAATTTCACAAAAGGACGTGGAAGGGATCGGATTTGCGATCCCAAGTAACGATGTCGTCCCTATTTTGGAGAAGTTATTAAAGGATGGGAAAGTGGAGCGGCCTTATATTGGGATTGGATTACAAAATATTCGGGATATCCCGGATTATTTCCAAGACCAATTGAATGTTAATGAAGGAGTCTTAATTACGGCAGTGGAACCTTCTTCACCAGGAGCGAAAGCGGGATTGAAGGAGCAGGACATCATTGTCGCTGTTAATGGTACAGAGGTAAAGGGTATGCGGGAGTTAAGAAAAGTTCTATATGAAAATACGGATGAAAAGGTCGTTCATGTAACCATTTTACGCAATGGCAAGGAGAAGGAATTGGAAGTTCAATATTTGCTTCGTTAACAAAGAGGCTGTGGTGTAGACAGCCTCTTTTATTGTTAGGAAACGGTAATATTTAGAACTGTGGATTACCAGTGTTTCCCTTTATCTCAGTCTAAACTTGCGAAATCCGTACGCCGATGAGCAGGCGCTTGCGCTTTTGTTATCGTCTAGCTCCAGCGCCTATCGTCTAGCGAATTTCTACGTTTCCTCCCTCCGATAAGTCAACATCGGCTCGTGGGATGCCTCGCCGTGTTTCCTT
>NZ_JAUSUC010000063.1 GCF_030813365.1 Oikeobacillus pervagus | reverse complement strand
TATTTGCCGTCTAGCATACATTTATGATAGAGTGCTTTCTCTTTTTTTGACTAGAAATATGCCTCAGGTACCCCCGAGTAAAATTTTACACATAGGACAGGTCCGTGATCCCACCGAAACTCGGATAGGTATCGATTGGACATTATTATGGAGCGAAGATATGCGCTCAATGTTTAGTTTTAAGCCAGATTGTTGAACGATTGATAAATCGCATATTTTAGGTTAAAGCATTTCTTTGTAATGAGGAATGCTTTTTATTTTGTCTAAAATTAAAATGAATAACAATAAAAATATAACTAAAAATAGTAAAAAATTATTGTAAAACGATAAAATACGTGCTAGAATCAATTCGAGAATAAACAGGTGAGGTGCTTTTTTATGAAACGAAGTTCTACACTTTTTTTAAGAGCAGCTGTTATCATTATTGGTATTCCGGTTCTTGCTTTGTGTATATTTTTGTTGCCCCAGATAGCGAATGTAGCAATTGAAGAAGCAAAAAGGGGGGCAATGCTGGCTTATGTGGTATTTGGCATTTTAATTATTATGTATGGTTCAGCAATACCGTTTTACTTCGCATTGTATCAAGCATTAAGGCTTTTAGGTTATATAGACAAGAACGAAGCTTTCTCTCAAATTTCTGTAAGAGCTCTAAAGAAAATAAGAAACTGTGCCATCACAATCAGTGGCTTGTATGTGTTAGCTTTGCCATTGGTTTATATCATAGCGGAGTGGGATGATGCACCGGGTCTCATCGTAATCGGAATGGTCATTATTGGTGCTTCAATGGTGATTGCGGTCTTTGCTGCTGTTCTCCAAAGACTTTTACAAGAGGCGATCAATATAAAATCTGAAAATGATTTAACGGTCTGAGGTGAAAATAATGGCGATTATAATCAATATTGATGTGATGCTGGCGAAAAGGAAAATGAGCGTGACAGAACTTTCGGAGAGGGTTGGAATCACAATGGCTAACATTTCTATATTAAAAAATGGAAAGGCAAAAGCGATTCGATTTTCAACTTTAGAGGCGATTTGCAAGGCTTTAGAATGTCAACCCGGAGATATTTTAGAATACCGAAGTGATGAAGAAACCTAATAAGCAGGACTTACATATATTCAAAAAACAATCTTGGAATAGTAAAGAATTCGGCCTTTTTAAGGTTGAGGTTCTCCCTCCCTCTTTACTTACAAAATTCCGAATAAGCTAAATTGGAAAAAGCAACGTTTTAATGGTTGCTTTTTTTTTATAAATCCCTTTTGATAATACTATGGGAATGCATTTATCGTTTTATCAGGCATTTCAGACTCTTAATCAAACGTTTGGTTAAATCTTGCTGGCATAGCTATTCCTGCTGCTTATATATGCCTACACAAATTGTGGTCTTTACGGTTATGATTTCTTTGCAATAATCATGTATATAACATCTGTCAGACATTACAATCATCCTACATTCGTTAATTCTTGTTCCATATGGGTGAGGCAATTCTAGGGTGTGTTTCAGCCGGATGATTTTTCTTTTCAAATTTAATACATACAAAATACCTGATAGGGGAGACCTTATTTATCCTATCTGTGATTAAGTATAAACAACGTATGACCGAAATTGAAAGAGGCGGATACAATATGAAAGCCAGGAGGGATATTTCCAATTGTGGTTATGTGAATTACTTGAGACATTTATTTTAATAGTGGATAATAGTTAAGTATGTTTTATAATTTGTAAAATTATGGAGGAGAATATATGGATTCGAAAATAAATACGAGAGTAGTAATGATTACGTTCATGATCGGTGCTTTTTTTGCAATCTTGAACGAAACATTGCTAAATATCGCATTGACCGAGTTGATGGATGTCTTTGACGTTGATGCACCGACTGTTCAATGGATGGCTACTGGATTCATGCTTGTAATGGGTGTCTTGATGCCTATTTCTGCTTTATTGATTCAATGGTTCACTACTAGGCAGATGTTCATCGGTGTCATGACTATATTTTTGATCGGAACAACCATTGCTGCTTGTGCTGCGAATTTTCCGATGTTGTTGACAGGCCGTATGATCCAAGCGGTTGGAACGGGGCTGTTGATCCCGGTAATTATGAATGCATTACTTTTTATGTATCGTCCTGAAGTTCGGGGAAAAGTAATGGGAACGTTTGGTTTGGTCATTATGTTTGCACCTGCACTCGGTCCAACCTTGTCGGGTGTCATCGTGGATTTATTAGGTTGGCGTTGGTTATTCATTTCCGTCATTCCTTTCGCTCTGTTTTCAATTCTTTTTGCATTGAAATATTTGCAAAACGTTGGGGAAATTACACGTCCAAAAGTCGATATCCTATCGATCATCCTGTCCACAATCGGGATAGGGGGAATTGTTTACGGATTCAGCAGTGTTGGAGAAGATCCAGAAGGTTTTTCATCGATAAGAATTCTTTCGATTATCTCGATCAGTTTACTCAGCCTTCTGTTATTTGTCCTACGTCAGTTGAAATTGGAAGAGCCATTGTTGGATGTACGTGTCTTCAAATATAAAAATTATGCACTGGGGATCAGTCTCTTTGTTATTGTCATCATGGCCATGTTCGCTTCCGAAATCGTGATGCCTATGTATTTGCAAGGACCACTTGGATATTCTGCGAAGTTGGCCGGATTATTGCTTTTACCTGGTGCATTATTGAACGGTTTGATGTCACCTGTAATGGGTACTTTATTTGATAAATTAGGACCTAGAAAGTTGATGATTCCCGGGACAATCGTTTTAGTCGGGGTTATGATATTCTTTAGTAATATTAGCCCTTCTATGCATATTTTGTCATTCATCCTTGTCTATATCATATTGATGCTGTCTATTTCAGCAATCATGATGCCTGCCAATACAAATGCGTTGAATGAACTGCCGAAGAAATTATATCCACATGGAACAGCTATCGGCAACACACTACAACCTATTGGAGGAGCACTTGGGGTTTCAATTTTTGTAAGTATCATGAGTAAAGGCCAAGATAGCTATATAAATGAGCAATCAGGACCGATTACAGAGAAACTAATGAATGAAGCGATGACGCAAGGCGTGCACCACGCTTATTGGTTTGCACTAGCTTTATGTATTGGGGCATTCTTCATTTCCTTATTCATTAGAAAAGCGGTCGCACCGGATTTTGATCAAAGTAACTAAATTGCAAATTTAAAAAAATTAAACCGATACTAAATGATGAGTATCGGTTTTTTCATGTCGTTTATTTTTACTAAGCGAGGCTAATTGATCCAAGGAAAGAAGTTGAGGTTTGGCGTGCTTGCAAGATGGTTCACATTGAACCTAGCAGATAACCATTTTATCAGGGGAAATGTTGGAGCCTTTCCTGGTTGGCGTTTAAAATAAAAGACTTAGTATCAATCACCTCCAAATTGTTAATGATAATACAGGTGAAGGAGGTGTGATACCATGGCTAAAGATGTGCTTTGTGAAGTAAACAACTGTACCTATTGGGGCAATGGAAACAAATGCAATGCAGATGCTATTTATGTAGTTAGTCAAAAAGGCAAACAAGCATCTAATAGTGAAGAAACCGATTGCAAAACATTTGCACCAGAAGCTTAATTTTCTTTGGGATAGCCTTGGGGGGTTATCCCTTTCATACTTATATTATTGATAATAACAATCAATTTCATTCATTTTAGGATATTTTTTAAAAGTAATTCCGACCTTGTATATATTGGATTGGGATTAAGTAAATTTTGCAATAAGTGGGGTAAATATATGGGGGATTTTCCTGAGGAACAAGAATGGAGTAAATTGGCAATGTATTCAGAAAACATCTGTCAATTACTTTCAATAAATGTAACTTTGCTTAGACAAATAACAATTATTGTAGCTAACCCATTTTGAATTTGAATCCCTGATGACGACAAAAATGTCATTGCCTATCTTGAATACTGAAGAAATCTCCCCAATCAAGCCTAAAAATGACTAGTCGATTTTAAACGGTAGTGGGATTATTTCCAAATCTTTAAATTCTAAGCTTCTTCATGATTTTATTTATTTCAGTATCATGTCTACCGGTTTTGCAACTTAAATAATCTATATCTACTTTCACCTATTTTTTTCATCAGAAACTGTATCAAAGACTTTACGATGTTCTTTTAATTTATCGTTTGTATATTTGAAAATACTACGCAACACAGAAATAGCACTGAACAGCCTTCCCCCTTGATATACATATGCTTCTGTAATAAAATTGAAAAAAACTATACTAAAACTGGGTAAATAGTAACTCTAGAAGAGGGGAGGTGGCTCTCTTTTTCTAACCATTTTGCCATTGTGTCTAAGTTTAGAGGAATCCATTGAATTTTAAGATTGAATGTTTCCTTGTTTAAGAGTTAGCGTAATATCGGAAAGCAGGGAGGCTTTTAATGGACAGTATACTTTCAGCTATTTCTTGTATTGGTGTCGTCATTTATTTTACGAATAAATATAGGGATGTGCTTGCGAAAATGACCGCCATCCAAAAAATAGGTATTTTCATTTCTTATGCAATCACGACGCTTATATCTGCAGCTTTTATCTATTATGGTGGTCGATTATTAACGGCTCCTTTTCAAAATGGACTTCTCATTTTTATTATTCGCTTTGCCGTAGTCATTGTCGTTCTTAGGCCATTAATCATTACTTTGAATTGGGTATTACAAAAAATAACGAACGGGATTTTTCCAAAAATCACATAAGTTAGTAAGGAGCGTTTTCACATGTGAGTGGAGATGCTTTTATTTTTTGAGGTGTCTATATTTAAATGAACTCTCCCTTTCTATTAATATGTTGATCGAGTATGATGAAAAAGATAGATCCTATTTTAATCATTCATGACATATATTACTATAGTTGTAGAATTGCATCCAGGAGGAACAGAATTGAAATCGCCACTTATTTCTTACATTATTTTATTTTTTGGGGTCTTTGCCTTATCTACTTCCGCTATCTTTGTTAAACTGGCTGATGCGCCTGCGGCTATTACAGCATTCTATCGGATGTTTTTTGCCGCCGTCATGCTTTTGCCCTTTTTATTCTTATATAAAGAGAATTGGCGAGAATTACGCTCGTTGTCATTAAAGCAATGGGGCTTCGGGTTATTATCGGGGATGTTTCTCGCAACCCATTATGTTTTATGGTTCGAATCATTAAATTACACTTCAGTGGCAAGTTCGACAGTCATCGTGACATTACAGCCACTGTTTTCAATGGCTGGGGGCTATTTTTTATTTAAGGAGCGTTTTAGCAGAGGGGCGATCGTAGGTTGTCTCGTAGCCATTACGGGAAGTATTGTCATTGGCTGGCAGGATTTTCAAATAAGTGGCCAGGCGTTATTTGGTGATATCCTTGCTTTTATTGCAGCAGGTGTGATTACAGCTTACTTTTTTGTAGGACAACATGTTCGCAAAAGTCTATCTCTTGTACCATATTCTATTATTGGCTATGCGAGTAGTGCGGTTTTTTTGAGTATTATTGCTTTATGCCAGCAAGTTGCTTTTGTCGATTATTCTGCACAAACATGGTGGTCCTTTATTGGTCTCGCTTTTATTGCAACGATTTTGGGACAAACGATCTTCAATTGGCTTCTGAAGTGGCTGAATACATCTGTTATTTCTATGAGTATACTAGGGGAAACGATCGGAACTTGTATTTTAGCCTATTTTATCTTGGGTGAAGTCATTACTTCTCAGCAAGCTATGGGAATCACCCTCATCTTAATCGGCCTCGCTTTATTTTTATTAAAACAAAAGGGACCTAAATAAATACAGAATCAGTGGGGCTCTTTCCGCTCCCACTGATTGAACGTTATCGCTTGCGGATGCCATCCAGGACAAAGTGGATGGCATCTTTGATTTCAACTTCACTGACGGTGTAGTTATTCAATAAAACAAAGCGAGAGACAAAGAACCCTCCAATGAATGTGAATAACATCTTTTGAATTCGTTCGTTGGGGATGTCGATTAATTCCCCACGTTCCTTATAGAACTCAATCACTTTATTAATTCGTATGATAATATTTTCAGCGAAGTAAGGAAGGAGTTCATTTTTTAACTCATCTTTATAAAAAATCTCTTTCACAACGACTTGAAATATTTCTTTGTTTTCAGATATAAATTGAATTCGGTTTCTTAATAGGGCATGTAAAAAATGTTCAAATGTAGCGACGTTTTCAGACATGATTTCATGGAAAACTTCGTCCGCCATAGAAGGAAAAAATTCTTTTAAATAAGGAACAATGATGGAAAGCAATAAATGGTCTTTCGTCCCGTAATGTTTAAAAATAGTTCCTTCAGATACTTCCGCGTTTTTGGCTATTTCAGCTGTTGAGGTATTGGCATAACCCTTTTCGGCAAACATTTTGATGGCTGTCTCCACAATTCTTTGTTGTTTCACCGTTTGTTTCTTTGGCTTGCTTGCTTGGGCCATCATCGCATCCAGTAATTTTCCTGTAGACAATCATTCCACCACTTTCATGAGATTATGACTATATTTTACGATATTTTTTCAGAGCAAATAAGTTTAAAATGATAAAGATAGTAGCAAATATGATCAATATATACAGGTCACCGCTTATATCTTCTAATCCCCACCCTTTATACATCACTCCTGTTAGAGCATCTCCTGCATAATATAGGGGCATGACTTTTGCGAGCACTTGCAGCCAATCTGGCATGCTTTCAAGTGGAAAGATCCCTGAAAAGAAGATTTGCGGAACAACAGCGATAGGGATAAACTGTACCATTTGAAATTCAGATGCTGCAAAGGAAGATAAAAGAATCCCTAATGATAAATCCACTAAAGCTAAGATTAAGTTGATCAGAATCACATTCCATATGGAACCAACTAAAATGATATCCAATACGTGAATGGAAAAAAGGACAATAATAACTGTTTGTAATACGGCAAATATTCCGAACCCGACTAAATAGGCGGTTACGATTTCGCCCCTACGAATAGGAGTCACCATTAAGCGTTCTAACGTACCCGTTGTTCGTTCTTTTAATAATCCAATACCGGAAATAAGGAACACAAAGAAGAATACGAAAAATCCAATTAAGATCGGACTAAACACATCGAAATATTTGGTGTCACTACTTCCATAAATATACTCCGTTTTATAAATATCGTTTGTTTGTGTATTCATTTTCAATTCCTTTTCTTCAGGGAAAGGTGGGGGGAGTTTTGTCTGAATGATTTGGTTTATTTTCATTTGTAAGTTCTTCCCTAAAGAAGGGTCACTATTAAGCAGTATTAACGTTGTTTGATCTTTCTCTACTTTGAGAAACCCATCTAGATCCTGTTCAATGATTGTCTCCTTAGTATCCGTAATATTTTCAAATGATTTCACATGAATATTTGACTTTTCTAACTGGTCGACGGTTTGTTGATTCACGTTCTCCACACCGATTGTTGGCTCAACCGTTTCACCATTGAAGACCAAATACATAAGGGTCAAGATGAATAAAGGAGCGATGAATAATAATGCTAGAGTTCGTTTATCCCTGAATATTTGTTGGATGATTCGTCTAACTAATGCAGTTGTTCTCATGAACGTTCCCTCCCCGCATTCAGGAATACTTCATCAAAGTTACTCGCATGATATATATTTTTCAGTTCTTGGGGGGTACCTCTTGCAATGATCGACCCGTCTCTTACCATTGCAATATAATCACATCTTTCAGCTTCATCCATCACATGAGTGGTTACAATAATCGTTTTTCCTTCTTCTTGCTTCAACCGATATAATTCGTTCCAAATACTAAATCTTAATTCTGGGTCGATGCCTACAGTTGGTTCATCTAAAATAAGTATTTTTGGATTTTGTATTAAAGCAATCGCCAGTGACAAACGTCGTTTCATTCCACCTGAGTATGCGGCAACTTTTTTTGAAAGATCTTCTGTAAGATTCACTATGTTTGCTGCATAGGCTATTCGTTCCTTTATCTCTGTTTTGCTCAGTTTATAAAGAGAAGCGAAAAAGGTGAGGTTCTCTTTTCCTGTAAGCTCGGTGTATAAGGCATCGGATTGTGCCATATAGCCAATTTCTTGTAATAATTTCAAATTGGGCACCTTTTCATTTAAAACATAGATCGTCCCACTATCTGGTTTATCCATTCCAACCATCATTTTGACAAGGGTGGTTTTTCCTGCACCTGAAGGACCTATGAATCCATAAATATGTCCTTCTTTAATCGTTAAATCAATTTCATCAAGTACCATCTTTTTCCCAAAACTTTTGCTAACCTTCATGATCGTGATCGTTTCTTTCATGGGTATCCCTCCTTGGAAAATAGGGTGAGTAATCACTTACTCATTTTATACCATGTATCAGATTTTGAGTCAATTGGGGTTAAATAGAGTGAGAAGAAAGAGAGTTTTAAAAGTGTTATAAACATTGTTATATCAAGGTTTTTCGTACTTTTCGTCTGTCATAAAAATATGACACACGAAATGCTTTTAAAAATAAAAAAAGCCATAGTTATCAATTTGATAACTATAGCTAAATTTTTAAAATAATTTATCAGGTAAATCCTTCAAAACTTTCATTTTCATAGCTTTATGAAACATAACTTGTAATGCTTCATTTACATTATCTTTATCTCCTGCATAGAGAATATGAGGATTTACAAAAACAGCGTAAGCCTTAGCATTATTTCCTTCAATGCCTGATTCCCCTTTAAAAAGAAGCCCCTTTTTCACTAAAGAATTAATAACTGGACTTGTATTCTGTCTAGCTGCACCAATTAATTTAGCAATTTCAGAAATATTTGCTGGCACAGGATTTTTATCTTTAATATCAAGAACAATACAATTACTTGAAAAAGCAATATAAGGTGTTATATCCATTAAAAAAAACTTTCTCTCGACTTGTTAAATATTTTTTATCGTACAAAAATTGAAGATTTTCTTGCATAGATTGAACAAACCCCACTTTCGATTGAGGAGCTCTTTTTGTACCAATATAAAGTTCTTTACCAGTAGCTTTATTAAGTAAAGCTAGTGCATTATCAATTTCTTCTTAGATACTCCACCATGATCTCTGCAGTATATTGTAATTTTTCATTTTCAAAATCTCTTTTTCTAGCACTTCTATCAGCTTCATTAAAATTAACAATATTAAATAATAGGAGCGAATTTATTTGCCTGAAGTGGAATTTCAACCCACTACTTTTTTCTTCCATGGTACAAACAATCTTTACGCCGAACTGATTTCAAAAGAAATAATAATAACGAAACGTAAGGGAGCTGGTGTGGATTTTGGACCTGGTTTCTATTTAACTCGGAATATAGAACAGGCAAAAGAATTTACAAAGATCCGGACAAAGACTAACAACTGGGCAGTCCCTCAAAAAAATGGTTCATCGCAGTTTAGCATGGGTTAAATCTGTCAACAATGATACTACCAATAAAATTAATAAGGCGGTAGGTTATAAATGACAGAGACTGATTTATTACAAATGGCACTCAATTTAGGTATGGGATGGAAAGTAGACCATGTTGAATTTAATCCTGATGACAAAGAACTACATATATTCATTTCTACAGTAAAAGGAAGTAAATTTGAATGTGCTACATGTGGGAATCCATCTACTGTTTATGATCATGGACGTGAACGGAAATGGAGACATTTAAATTTCTTTCAATATGAGGCTTATCTACATGCAAAATTACCCCGTACTGATTGTTCAAAATGTAATGGATCACCGAAAACCATTAAACCTAATTGGGCACGTGAACGCTCTGGTTTCTCTGTTTACTTTGAGGCGTTTGTTATTCTTTTAATGAAAGCTATGCCCGTTAAAAAGGTGGCAAACCTTGTGGACGAACACGATACAACCTTATGGCCTATCCTTCACCATTATGTGGAAGAAGCCCGTGAAAGGGAAGATTACTCGGATGTGAAACATGTCGGGTTGGATGAAACATCCAGAAAAAAGGGGCACAAGTATGTCTCCATTTTCATGGATCTAGACAAGCGTAAAGTTATTTCTGTTACAGAGGGCAAAGACCAGCACACATTAAAGGATTTTAAGCATGACTTAATGGTTCATGGCGGCCATCCGGATACTATTTAAAGAATTCAGTATTGACATGTCTCCAGCCTTTATCAAAGGTGCTGAAGAACAGTTTCCCAAAGCCTCCCTTACCTACGATAAGTTCCATGTCATGAAGATGATAAATGAAGCAGTGGATGAAACAAGACGTAAAGAGCAAAGTAGCCATCCAGAATTAAAAAATAGCCGCTATGCATGGATAAAAAATGAAGATAATGAATGCAGCGGAACTAGCAGAGTATTGCCGTAAAAAAGGACTTTATAAAGAACAAATTGATGGGTGGCGTGAAACTTGCCTTAGCGCAAATGGTCAGGAATTTAATCAGACGAAGATGTTGAATCAAGAATTGAAGGCGGAGAAAAAACGAGCAAAAACGTTGGAAAAAGACCTACGTAAAAAGGAGAAAGCATTAGCTGAAGCTGCTGCCTTATTACTTCTTAGAAAAAAGGCCCAATCGATCTGGGGGACCAAGAGGGCGAATGATTAGCCCATCAGATCGCGCACTAGCAGTCGAGCTCATCCGAGAAGCTAACCAAAACGGTGCACGATTAGCTCTTGCTTGTAAGGAGTTAAACATCAGTGTCCGTACTTATGAACGATGGGTTGCAGAAGGTGGAATTAAGGAGGATCAGCGTCCCCTTGCCCAACGTCCCGAGACTAAAAACAAACTAACACAAAGGGAAAGAGAGGAAATACTTGAAGTCGTCAAAAAAGAGGAATTTGCCGATTTACCACCGACCCAAATTTAGCAGATCAAAGTATTTATATCGCTTCTGAATCCACTTTTTACAGGGTGCTTCGTGAGCATAAAATGCAAAATCACCGTGGAAAAAGTAAAAAGCCCGAACGAAAACTACCAGAAAGCCATTTGGCCACAGCTCCTAATCAGGTTTGGACATGGGATATCACCTGGCTAAAAGGGCCAGTGAAGGGGATGTTTTACCGACTTTATCCAATTATTGATATTTTTAGTAGGAAAATAGTCGGATGGGAGATTTGGGAAACTGAAGAAGCAAATATGCAGAAGAATTGATGAAGAAGGCGGTCATTAGCGAAAAAATCCAAGGGAAGCCACTTGTATTGCATTCCGATAATGGGAGTCCTATGAAAGCCGCGACTTTTCAGGTATTACTTGAAAAGTTGGGGATCCAAAGCTCTTATTGAAGACCGAGAGTAAGTAATGATAACCCTTATTCTGAAGCCATGTTTAGGACTTTAAAATACAGACCGGAGTTTCCATACAAAGGATTTGAAACGCTCGAGGCTGCCCGGGAATGGGCATTAAGATTTGTGAATTGGTATAATTGTGTCCACTTACATAGTGGAATCAATTTTGTGACACCAGAACAATGCCACACAGGGGCCCATATAGACATCCTAAAAAAACGTGAGGAAGTATATAAACTTGCCAAGGAGAAACATCCAGAGCGCTGGTCACATTCGACTAGAAATTGGGACGCACACGAATCCCTGGCTTTAAATCCTGTGAAGGAAAAGACGAAAAGATTGGATTAAAACCTCTTACTTCACAAATATTTGTACTACATTTTCCCTTCTCATGAAAGAACAAAATGAAATTTTGTTCTTTCGTGAGAAGGCCAGCAAGCGAAGCGCGGTAGCAATTATTCTAAAAATATTTCAAACTTTAAAACAGGGAAAATGCGACAACTATCTTGACAAACACCGGTTCCGCAATTGGTGGATCTTTTATCCGCAATGAATGGCTCAAAACTCCGCAGTCGTGGCTCAATTCATCCGCAATAATCAGTTTAAACTTGGGGACAGTATGGATTTTGGTTACAGGGGGTTCCTCTTTTATCTCTAGAGGAAGGGTCATTTGTGTGCTATACTCATTAGTAGTAATCTTCGGATTGCTCATAAAAAACCGTCCCTTTCTGAAATGTTGGTTTTGTCACTTACATTTTACTAGATGGGACGATTTTTTTGTAGGTAGAAAAAGAAAAGGGCTGTCACAGAAAGTCGGTTTTCACCGACTTTCTGGACAGCCCCTTTTCATTACCGATAAAACAGGATTATGTAGACTAAGAATGAATATGATATACACTTATTAACTCAACTTTCGCAGAGTGAAATCGACAAATAACCCTTGATATAACTAGGAAGGCCAGAGATCCACTGCTTAAGTTGACTTTGAATTAAATTT
>NZ_JAUSUC010000062.1 GCF_030813365.1 Oikeobacillus pervagus | reverse complement strand
CGAGAATCGCGAGTGCGACGAGATCTGCGGGTGTCGCGAGTACAACGGGATCTGCGGGTATCGCGAGTGCGACGAGATCTGCGAGAATCGCGAGTGCGTCGGGATCTGCGAGTATCACGAGAACAACGGGATCCGTGGGAATGACGGCTGCGTTTTTTAGATTCTGGCTCTTGGAATAAGAAATGGCCTAACCCCGATTCCATATTCTCATTAACAGCTTGTTGAATGTCGTCTTTTGTAAAGAGTTTCATTCGTAATAACCTCCTTATTAAGTTTAAAATAAACATGAAAAAATTCGAGAAAAGGAAATTTAATCCGCTAAATGTTTAATCTATTCTTCATACTAGTCCCTTCTCTTATTACAAGTTATGTAGACTAGTGACAAATTGATTGAGTCATTCGTACATTCTTTTCTAAATGTATTTTTGTCCCTGAATTTTTTGGGGTCTGCCGTTTTCCACATTTTATAACCGGTAAACATCACATGGCCATCGTGGGATCGATGTACGTACCATATCCTTTGTGATTTGGATATTTCCCGTGCAGATATGCACTATTTCCCACGTGATTTGCATATTAATCGTGAGGATATGCACTACTTCTGTTGAGATATGCACCTTTCCCGTGATGTTTGATTATTTCCCACGAATTTATGCGCTAGTCAAGGCCGATCAGATGCAAGTCGCCGCTGTGCAGTCGCCTACGCATTTCATTGTCCAGCTCCGGCTCCTAGCGGCTCGAGGTCATCTGCTCTTCCTTTCTGTCGCAAACTGCGCGACGCCAAGGCCGATCAGATGCAAGTCGCCGCTGTGCAGTCGCCTACGCATTTCATTGTTATACACTATTTTTTTTTGTGGGCATAGATTATGAAGGAAAAGAGTAAGGTGGTGGGGAGTATGGAGAAATTACCACGGTATCATATATATATTCATCCATTAGATATAAGAGAGCTAAGGAATGATATTTGGTGTGAGGATCCTGTACCTGCAACTTTGAAAGTAAATAATAAAAAGTTTGAAATTGATCTTAACTATCGGGGTTCTCATATTCGAAAGTTAAAGAAAAAATCATATTATATTTCGTTCTATAAGCCGAAAACGTTTCGGATGGCAAACGAAGTTCATTTAAATGCAGAATATAATGATCCCTCCTTAATAAGAAACAAACTATCCTTAGATTTTTTTTCTGCTATAGGGGTTTTAGCACCACAATCACGCTATGTCACTTTAAACATCAATGGGAAAAATGAAGGAATATACTTAGAATTAGAATCTGTGGATGAAAATTTTTTATTGAAAAGAAACGTTCCAAAAGGCGCCATTTATTATGCTGTTGATGGGGATGCTAATTTTTCATTAATGAGTGATTTAGATAAGGACGTCAAAAAATCTCTAGATGTAGGGTATGAAAGAAAATGTGGAACTGACGTGGATGATCAATATTTACATGAAATGATTATGAAAATAAATACAATCCCAAAGGATCATTTTGAAAAAGAAATTCCTCAGTACATGAATGTTAATCAGTACCTTCTTTGGTTGGCAGGTGTAATCTTAACACAGAACTATGATGGGTTTGTTCATAATTACGCACTTTACCGAAATGAAAATACAGGGCAATTTGAGGTAATGCCGTGGGATTATGATGCAACATGGGGAAGGGATGTTCATGGGGAAATCATGGAGGAAGACTATGTTCCAATTACAGGTTTTAATACTTTAACAGCCCGAATTTTAGATGTCCAGTCTTTCCGAAAACAATATCAAAAAATATTAAGTCGAATTCTTCAACATCAATTTACTATAGAGTATTTAAAACCGAAAATAGAATCATTACAGCAACTGATTAGACCATATGTATTAGAAGATCCATATGAAAAAGATAGAATAGAAAGATTTGATCAAGAGCAAGAGATTATCCTTCAATATATTGATAAAAGAGCTGAATACATTAAAAGCCATCTTTATAAATTAAATTAACGATTTAGGCATTCATTTAATTTTAGGGAATTAGGCTACTATTCAGTTTCATTAAACACCCGTGATACGTATATATGCATTATGAATACCCTATATGGATATTTGACAAGGAGGATAAAAATGGAAAATAAAGAAGCGAATTTGGGCACTAAAAGCTCATATCACTCATTTCTTATGTCACTAAAAGGGAAAATGGTTACAATTTATCGTGGCGGGCCAGAGTCCAGGACTGGTATTTTATTAGATGTTCAATCAGACTATATTGCTATACTATCGCAAAAAAACAACAATGATAATAATCAAAACAATAATCAAAACAACAACCAAAGCAAGGTTATCTACTATCAAGCAGAACATGTGAAAAGTATTAGTGAGAATTCAAAATCTAACTCTATGCAATTAATGCAATCATATGGAGAACAAGTGGATTTTCTTCAAGCTGAAAATTTCCTAGGTTTATTAAAAGAATTCGGAAATAAAACCATCCAAATTAACCAAGGTGGCCCTGAATCAAAATATGGAACACTATTATCTGTACAAGGGGATCATTTAATTTTATTTACAGAAGACGATGGGGTCGTCTATGTGAACGCATATCACGTAAAAAGTATATGTGAATATCAAAACAATAACAACTTCCAATTGAATAATGCCGTACAATCAGGAATAGTTTACCCGGATTATGTGAATGTTGAAAATTTCCAAAATGTGTTCCGTGATTTTTCACATCAATGGGTATCAATCAATCGTGGGGGCCCTGAAGCGATGGAAGGTGTTTTAGTTGAAAATGCAGGTGGTCATTACACACTAGTTAATAATGAAGAAGTATTACGAATTCATCCTTACCACATTAAGAGTATAAGTGTTGGTCCAAAGGGATCGTTAAAACAGAATAAGCAAAATGATAATAATCAACAAGACCAATCGAATAATCAAAATAATAATGCAAACAATTCTAACTCAGATGGAGATAAAAAACAATCAGAGATAAAGAGTAATCGATCCAGAAGTCGCAGTCGTAATAATGATAAAGTGGTCAAAACGATTGATTATGTTTGGAACAGTAAGGAATAAACATCGAAATGATAGGATCTTGGGAGTAAAAGGTGCATTGGGAGAATCTCTAATGCACCCGTTTAAAATATGGATTAAAAAGGGGGGAAGGTAGCGTGGAAAGGATTCGTCATTATATTGGGGTGGAAGTGGAGGTTGAAATTTCAGGGAAAACCACATTTGCAGGGATTCTCATTGATACAGGTTTAGATGTCATTATCCTATTTGATGGCCAACAATTCCTCTATATCCCACTATTGCATGTCCACAATTTAAAGGAAAAAAACTTAAAGGAAATTACTGCTGCTACACCTGAAAGTCTTCCATTCCAGAATGAAAATGAGGATATATCATATAGAAAGGTTTTAAATAATGCAAAGGGGAGATTTTTGGAAATTTTTGTGACGGGTAATCGCTCCATTCATGGATACGTGACAAACGTATTAAATGATTATATCGTCTTCTTTTCACCGGTTTATAAGACAATGTTTGTCTCCATGCAGCACTTAAAATGGTTAACACCTTACACGAATCAGCTAACTCCCTACACATTAGATCATGATAAATTACCAGTAGTTCCATCCAGTATCTCCTTACATCGTTCCTTCGAAGATCAATTAAAAAAATACAAAAATCAATTGGTTGTGTTTGATATGGGAGATCATCCAAATAAAGTAGGAGTATTAAAAAATGTGTCAAGTAATATTATCGAGCTAATAACAGCAAACGGGGAGTCAATGTTCTTGAAAATGTCTCATATCAAGACCATTCACATTCCTTAAAAGCTTGAAGATGAGGTCATGTATGATTTTTCCTTAAAAGGAAGATAATCATTGTCTTTAAGATTCCACTTCTACTGAGATATACGGGGAATGGCGAGTGATGAATTGGTCATTATCATGAACAAATCTCGATCATTCCCCTCATTTAAGTTTAAAGATGTATTGATATTAATCGATTAGAGTCTTTCGATATGAAAAAAGACTCTTTTTTATTCGGCCCTTTTCCATTCGTTCATGAAAAGTTGAAAATGGTTCAATGAAATAGTACTCCTTAGATGAATAACATTGCCTCAATTGAATATTAACAAATTAAGTAAAAATTAATTGAACCCAATAATAAAGCAAAAATAAGGTTAAAAATGTAGTAATTGGGATGACGATGATCGATACATTTAAATAATCTTTCCATTTTACTTTAATCTTATTTTGCCTAAGGATATGCATCCAAATAAGGGAAGCAAGTGTCCCAATAGGTAGTAATAAGGATCCCATGTCGCTACCTATGATATTTGCCAGGTAAATCGTTTTTAATGTAACTGGATCTAGTCCCATCTCCGTCAGTGTAATGGTTCCAATCATTAAGGCTGGATGATTGTTAAAGAAGTTAGATAGAAAAGAAACCAATCCCCCCATAATAAAGCTAGCTTGGAATAATCCTTTATTCACAATCGGTTCACAAACCTCTACAAGCATCTCAGTTAATCCGGCATTATGAAGGCCGTAAATAATTACATACATCGAGAAGGCGAAAATAAGGATATGCCACGGGGTTTTCTTCAATATGTCTACAGGGGTAGTTCCTAAATGATACCATCTCCATACTAGTAGTACTAATGAGCCAAAAACAGCCACTATTTCAATTGGGATGGTAAAGTATGACGCTACGAACAAGAGACAACGCATAATAAACACAAATAACAAGACTTTTATCATAAATCTTGTACGTTTATTCTTTGTTTCAACAGAGATACTTCCTTTTAATGGATGAAAATGCTTAGTGAAGAAAATTTCCTCAATATCATGTGCGATATCTGGTAGTTTTTCTGGTAATCGCCTTTTTACGATGATGAACATTATCCATGACATAAATATTAGCCCTAATGTTGCCGGTACAAACATCATCGCTGTATGCATGTAGAGTGTCATGTTCACAATTTCTAATGCAATTAGGTTCACGATATTACTAACTCCGATCGGGGCGCTTGATGCAGTCGCGATTAGGGCTCCGCTTAATAGGTAGGGAATCATTTGATGGGGTTTTAGTCGAAGATTTTTCAAGAGTAAAATTAAGATAGGAGTTGTAATTAAAATACTGCCATCATTATTAAATAGAAGTGTCATTAAAAAGCATAATAGTTGAATGTACCAATATAGTCGATAACCGGAGTTTTTTGAATGGGTAGCAAGTCTGGCTGCTGCCCAGTGGAAAAAGCCGAAACTTTCCAATATAACAGCCATTACACTCGTGGCAATAATTGTGATGGACGCCCCTCCAATCTTATCGATAATATCGATGACATCTCTCTGGGATACGAGCCCCGTTAATAATATCACCCCTGCGCCTACCGCAGCAGGCCAAGCTTCATTCATTCCACCAGGCCGCCAAAAAATAACGATCATAGTCATAATAAATACGAAAATGGTCAACCCGATTTCAAAAGTCATTTTCTCCTTTCCTCCTTAGATGAGTGTAGTAGGACAAATATTCCTGCATGTCCTATTCCCTATAGTTATATTCATCCTCTACTAAGATGGAGATAGATATTTGACTATAACCATTAAATTATATGTTTGTCCTACTAGGATAGTAGTCTATTTAGATGAATTCCTTTCTGTTTTTATAGAACTAAAGGTATGGATATGAACTAAAATATAGGATTTTTATCCTATTTTTCAATTAATGGTAAAGGGGGAAAAGAACGGTTTTTATGTCTACTTTTGTCGAACATATAGAAATGAAAATGGGCTTTGCTAGAATGAGAAAGTAATAGTACAAATTTTCATTATTTTAAAGGAGAGAGATTATGAGGAATTGTCCAAAATGCGGGACTAGCATGAGTGAAAACTCGTCCATTTGCTCTTCATGTGGCACATCCATTCAAGGAGCGACGAAAGAGGAAACAGCAGCAAGTTTAGAAACGCAAAGTTATAAGCCGCCAACAAAGCTAAACAAAAAAATATGGATACCAGCAATTATTTTTATCCTTTTGAGCGGAACAGCCGTTTCAGCTTTTTTCTTCAAAAAATCCGCTAAATCATTGTATTTCATTTCAGAATACAAATCGATCCAACAACAGACGGAAGATTGGAATCAACTGTACGGTGAGAGTATAGAATTCCAGAAAGAAACATTGAAAAGCCCATCTAGTACAAAGATGGAGCTTAGCGGGAATATTGAAACGGGTCCAGCTGGAGCTGTTTCACCGGAAACAGAAATGTTACAGGAAATACTGAAAGAAGCGTCCATTTCTGTACAAGCTGACCAAGATCCTAAGAAAAAAGCAAGCTATTATCAAACGTCTTTAAATATTGGAAAAGAATCAGTGGATGCAAAATTATTCCAATCTGAGAAGCAATTAGGGCTTCAAATCCCTGCATTATACGAAAAAGTCCTATATTTGAATCTGAAGGAATATGGAGAGTTTATGAGAATGATGGACCCGACATACAATGGGCCAGAAAAACTAAATTTATCACAACCTAATTCTGCAGAACTTTTATTATCAGAAAAGGAAAAGGCATATTTAGCCAAAAGGTATGGCGATTTTATCGATAAGGAACTAAAAGATGAGCATTTCAGTTTAGAGAAAAATGTGAAGTATGAACATAAGGGGGAAGAGATGAAGCTAAGAAAGGTTTCTCTTCAATTATCCTCTGAAGAAACGAAAGCTCTTCTTCTTAAGTTTCTGGACCAATTAATAGAAGATAAGAAAATGCATAATATGCTTTGGAGTCGAGCGGACAAAATGATACAATCCTCAATGGATGAAAAACTGCAAGTAGATTCAGCCACTTTTAAGGAAGAACTTGTGAAGGGGCTTAAGAAGACCAAAAGTGAAATCAAAGACATGAAGTTTCCGAATGGCTTCCAATCTGATCTATTAATCGATAAGAAAGAGCAAATCATTGATCGTTCTGTAAAAATTACTTTCAATAATGAAGTGAACCATGTGAAATTTGACATTCATACGAAAAACATACCTTATGATCAAGATAAAAGATTGAAAGAAATAAAAGTTGAAGCAATTGATGATAAGAAGGATAAGGTTGGTTTTAACATAACCAATGATATCGATGAAAATAAAGAAAAACGTAAGGAAAACTTAGCTATTACTTGTTTATTGGAAAAGGATGGGAATATCGATACAGAATTAAAGTTCAAAATTGATTCTAAATATAAAGGCGATCCTTCGGAAAAACATACAGTTGATAGAGATTTTACGTTCTCGATCAAGGATGAAGACTCACCTCAAATCTCAGGGAAAGTGGCTGGGAAAGTTAAGCAATCAAACGATATTAATATTGAAAAAAAATATGCAAACCAATCGTTCGACATCCAAATGAACTTTGATGATGTCGATGAATTGGAAAAGATTAATTTAAAATTGGATTCAAAGTCTAAATTAAAAGATGTTCAATTACCTTCGCTTGAGAAAGATCAAAAAGCGTTAAATGTAATGAAACTATCAGACGAAGATATTATGAATATTCAACAAGAGGTAAGTATTAATCTATATGAATTAATGAAGAAATTCGGCTTAATGGATCCTTTTGAAGAGGATATGAATACAATGGAAACAGAAACATATTCTAATCTTTAAATAGGTGTTTTGACATGAAAAATATTGGTGTATTTACCGCCCTCTATGTGGCATCGTTATGGAAAAGGAAAATGATCATTAGTCTTTATTGGTTCATTCCGATTTTATTTTTAGTTGGAATGGGTATAATTGGGAGTCAACTATTTAAGAACAAAGGGATGGTTGAGCCATTTCAAATAGCGATTATTAATCATGATCCCACCTTCGAAACGAAATTGGTTGTGAATCAATTGACGGAGAATGATGATTTTAAAAAGTTGATGAAGCCCATTCAAACGAATGAGAAGACGGCTCAGAACATGATGAAGAAAAATGAAATTGCTTCAATAATCATTATTCCAAAAGGATTTAGTCGAGATGTTGCCCAAGGGATTAATACACCTGTTAAGGTCGTTGGGAATTCCCAACGACCTTTGCAATCCCAATTAGTCCTACATGTAATGGATAGTGCTGCGTATTTAACTTCAGCCGCACAAAGTGGCATTAATACGATTCATGATTTCATGTTAGATTCGACATTCTCAAAACAGGAAAGAAAAGAAGAGTTGAAAAAAAACATCGTTACTTTTTCCCTTCACGTTTTAGGAAGGGGAAATATTTATGAAGAGAAGGTAGTAGACTCATTATTTCAGCGAAATTTAGTGGAATATTACTCTGTTTCTTTTTATGTGTTTCTTCTTATGATTTGGAGTTTCACAGGTTTAGTTTTATTAGACAATTATTTGAGCTCTAGTGTAGAAGCTCGTTTACAATCACGTGGCGTCTCCGCAGTGGAAATGATGTTAGCCAAATTAACTGTCCTCTTTTTACTTGTTTTAATGAGTAGCTTCATCGCTTCTTTGTTATTGATGTGGAAGTGGCCAATCCCATTATTAAAATGGACTTTGGGTAGTGTAGTGATGATCCTTGCTTGTTGTACACTGTTTCTCTTCCTTGAAAAACTGCTTTTCAATGTGAAAGTTTATCAAATGGTGGGAGGATGCTTGTTAATCGTCGGGGCTATTTCTGGGGGTCATATGATTCCAACTGTATATTTTCCTCATTGGTTGGAATTATTAGGTAAGACAACCGTCAATTATTGGGGGTTGAAGTTTTTTCTATCCGGTGAGATAGCTTGGGGATCGATAATCAATCTATCTGCAGTCTCAGTCTTATGTCTTGTGTTCACGGTTTTATTAACTCGGTATTTTCAAGAAAGAGGGAGGCTCAATGAATGGGGATTTTTTTTCAAACATTAACACAAACCGCTAGCCGCCCTTTTTCCTTTTGTATTTATTTTTTTCCTATTATCGCAGTTCTAGTTTTTAGTTTTCTATTAGATAAGCAACAAGAAGATTTGATTATTCCTATTTCAATAGTAGATGAAGACAAAAGTGAGTTATCAAAAAGTTTTATTCAGCAAATGAAGAAAGAATCGAGAGTTTTCGTACTAGAGGATTCCCGAGAATTGGCAAAAAAACGGTTAATGAAAAATGAGGTAGATAGTGTTTTCCTTATAAAGGAGAATTTCGATAAACAATTGTTGAATGAGGAACGGGATGAAACCATAGAACTATGGTCATCGTCCACTTCGATCGCGACAGGTGTAGTAAAAGAATTGCTGGCTAGTAAAGTGACGAGGCTGACAACGACAATTAAAGCATCCGATCGAGTCGTTAAAATTTTTGAGCGTAAATTTGGAAGAAGTGAGGAGACTCAGAAGCTGTGGGAAGAAGCCTATCAATATACAGATCAACAATGGGAACCAAGGCCGTTAATGACGATTGCAGTTTCAACAGGGAAAACGACCACTAAGGGAACAAAAAAGAAGGAAAAACATGAATCAACGGTTCCGTATGTAAATCTATGGGGTTTTTTCACGATGTTATCTTGTTTCTTATCGATGGAATGGTTCATAAAAAATCAGCCCTTATTTGCCAAAATACGTTCAACTTATAAAGGATTGGCTATTTATTTATGGCAGCGGACAGCGGCTATTTTTTTTCTTCACATCATTCAAGCAATCCTTATGTTTGCTGTATTTATTTATTTTGGAATGATTGAAAAGAATAATCTCTTAATTGTTCACATGATCTTCTTTATTCTTTTTTGTATTTCTAGTAGTCTTTTTATAGCAAGTATCAACAAGAATCGTGGAAATTACTTGTTTTTTGGTTTTTTCATTGTTTTTATGATAGGAATTATTGGGGACAGCTTTTTTTCGATTTCTGATGTTTCTCCAAAACTTAAACTGTTTTCATCATGGATGCCTCAATCATTATTAAATGAGTCATTATTCCCTAATGGGTTCATCTTGATGACCGTTGGATTGCTTTTGGCCGTATGGGCCGTAGGGAGGTTACAAAAGAGATGATTAGCATTCAAAAAGTTTCAAAAAATTATGGTAGGAACCATTCTTTGAAAGAAGTTTCGATGGAAATTCCTAAAGGAGAAATCTTTGGATTATTAGGTCCGAATGGGGCGGGAAAATCTACATTATTATCTATCCTTGCGACGATTTCAAAGCCGTCATCAGGAACGATTACGATAAAAGAATTTGATTTATCCCTTCATAAGAAAATCCGCCCATTGATTGGATATGTTCCACAAGAAATAGCCCTTCTTGATGAAGCAACTGTGAAAGAAAATATGGTGTTTTGGAGCAAGTTTAATCAGTCGCAAGTTTCGAATGAGTATTTATATGACATTTGTGAAAGATTTCATTTAGCTAATAAATGGACAGAAAAAGTAGCCCATTTATCTGGAGGGATGAAGAGAAAGTTGAATATTGCGACAGCTTTAATTCATCAACCGGAGATTCTTTTAATGGATGAACCAACTGTCGGAATCGATCTTCAATCCAAAATGGAAATTAATCAATATTTGAAACAATTGGCGGAAGAAGGAAAAACGATTGTCTATACGACTCACGATTTGAGTGAAATTTTATATTTATGTAATCGTTTAGGGGTATTAAAAAATGGTAGATTAGTGTTCGAGGGGACCATCGATGAAGCAAGGGAAAAGCTATATTATGAAGGTTCCCAACTGACGGATGAAGAAGTAATTTATCATTTATTAAAAAATTAATAGAATGGCGAATGGATTTGATTTCTGCCTGTAAGACCAACTATTTGTAAGGTTCACATCGTGCTAATCAAAACAAAGGTGCATTTATTTTATATTCCCCCAGGAGTATGTTACAATCACCAAGATGATGAAAAAATGGGGTGTGAAAATGAAAATAGAAGTATGGTCTGATTTTGTCTGTCCTTTTTGCTATATAGGGAAACGTCGTCTTGAAAAGGCGTTAGAAAACTTCCCCCAAAAAAGTAAAGTAGAAGTTGTTTATCGAAGCTATGAACTTGATCCAAATGCTAAGAAGGATTATCAGGAGTCAATTCATCAAATCCTTGCTTCGAAGTACGGCATTAGTCTAGAAAAAGCTACGAAAATGAATGAAGATATTGGGAAACAAGCTGCATCAGTTGGACTCGAGTACCATTTTGATACGATGAAACCGACAAATACATTTCATGCTCATCGACTAGTCAAATTTGCTGAAGAAAAAGGGAAAGAAATGACTGAACGTTTATTGAGAGCCTATTTTACCGACTCAAAGCACCTTGGAAATGATGAAGAATTAGCTCAATTGGCGGTTGAGTTAGGATTTGACTATGATGAAGTGATACGTGTTCTTGAAAGTGATCAGTACTCAGAAGCGGTTCGTGCTGATGAAGAAATGGCAAGAAAAATAGGGGTTCAAGGTGTCCCGTTTTTTGTACTTAATCAAAAGTATGCTGTTTCTGGAGCACAACCGACAGAAATATTCGAAAAAGCACTACAAAAAGTATGGAAAGAAGAGAATACCGTCTCAACAATCGAAACCTTGTCTAATGAAAGTGGGGCTGGTGCCGTTTGTACGGATGACGGATGCCAAATCCCAAACCAAAAAGAAGTATAAGAACAAGGCTACAAGCTTTTTCAAGCTTGTAGCCTTTTCAAATGAAGACAAAAAGTGCGATCTTAATCTTTTCCAATTTGTTTCGTTTTTTCTTCATCTTCGTAATTATCACGAACAACCTTTTGTAGTACAAAGGACGACATAATTAAAAAAGCCGCTGTTACTGCATAATACCCTTTCACAACGAGTGGTTCGTTCAAAAAGTAAATTCCGATATACATAGCTAAACAAGCCGCAACAAATGAGATCCAAGCTAAAAAAGTAAAAGCTGCCGTATTTCTTTTCTTCAACATATTCCCTCCTTTTCCCAGATTCTAAAAGGGATGAGATGTTTTTTAAGTATCTTACTAACATTTATTATGAAGAGGGATGATATATGTTGATTATTTAGGCATCCTAAAATAAAAAAACCATTAATCGGTAAGGATCAATGGTTCTTTCTTGATGTGTAGGAAACGATAAAATTTTTAGAATTTTCTCTGTTTCTCCCTCCGATAAATCAACATCAGCTCGAGAAGTACCTCGCCGTGTTTCCTTTATCTCAGTCGAAAACTACGAAATCCGTACGCAAGAACTGTGGCACTTGCGTATTTGTTCATTAGGCTGAAATTTTCTCTGATGTTTTTAATAATTTTGCGGATATAAGTCTTTGACGAACAATAATTCCTACCCATGCGGCTAGTAAGGCTTTAATGATTCCTCCAATAATAAAAGGAAGAAATCCAGATGCAAAAGCACCAGTCCAAGATAATTCTGCTAAATATTTTAACCAAACCGTACCGATTGCTAAATTTACAAACATTCCAATGATATTTGCGATAAAAGCTTGTGGAATAGTAAAAGATGTTTTTTCTAAATAATAGCCAATCACAAAAGCAGAAAAGATGAAACTTACAATATATCCACCTGTCGGACCAACGATGACTCCCATTCCGCCACTCATAGAAGCAAATACCGGTAATCCTACTGCTCCTAACAACATATAAAGAAAGGCGGATAATGTTCCATATCGAGATCCTAATATTGTTGCAGCTAATCCGACAGCAAGAGTTTGTCCAGTAATCGGAACTAGAGGAAGTGGAATGGTTACTTGTGCTAATATTCCTATAATAGCGGCAAATAACGCCGTTACAAGCATCATTTTTAAACGATCATGTTGCCTATTCATTATTGAGACCTCCATTAATGTTAACCAATGTTAATAACTCAACTTTCGCACCAGAAAAATAAGCGCTAATTGTTGGCTGTATTGTATTTAATATCTATTAAATATGTTGCTTGACAATGTTTTTTAAAAAT
>NZ_JAUSUC010000061.1 GCF_030813365.1 Oikeobacillus pervagus | reverse complement strand
TATTTGCCGTCTAGCATACATTTATGATAGAGTGCTTTCTCTTTTTTTGACTAGAAATATGCCTCAGGTACCCCCGAGTAAAATTTTACACATAGCGAAAAGTTGCTCATCACTCAAGGGATGTTCGGACAATGCGAACATCCCTTCTTTTTAATATTGGTAAAAGTACACGAGAACCAACAAAAACATATAGACGGAATTCGTAATTTCCAGCACTCCAATTTTGTTTGTGGATATTTTTCTCCCTACCATCATGATGGCACGAAGCAAACTAGGGAAGAATGCGAGAAACAAGAACGGTTCACGAAGGAAGATAAATAGCAGGACAATCCCAATATGATACCCCCAAGAAATTCGGTGAAAGACGACATTTTTCTTCTCACGAATCATCGTCTTCACATAAAATGTACTTCCAACAAAGAATAAAAAGCTGATGCCTCCAATCATCCAACATTGCGAATCCACCTGTTGTGATCCTACATAATAGCTGGCCATTCCCCCAATACAAAATGAAAGAATCGCGCTAAAATCATTCCATAAGGCTCGTTCACGTTTCTTTTTAGTAAAATAAAGATTGACGAGGAAAAACGGAAGCATCGCCAAACCAAAATAGACCATTCTCCACTGATAGATGAGGACAATGGTGATCATCACGAAAGCTATGCTTAAATAAAAGATCCCCCATCTCGTTAATTCCGGTCGTTTCTTTTTCTTCTTCATATTCATAAGGAGAGGATAGGTACCTAAATAAAGAAAGAACCAAGCAATGAATAAAGGGATATGCAACCAGGTGCCCCCACTAATGATGATACCTAGAAAAAAAGGGATGATGAGCATGGCCCAAGCACCATGTTGATTTGGAATAAGCGGTTTCATTTTCACGAACCTCCCTTTCGTTTCCTTATCCCCATCTTACCCATTCCCCTCTATTAAAAATGTGAACTATATCACAGTTCACATTTATTTCAAATCTTCAACACCCATTTTTCCATTGTTCAAGAAATATTAAGTGAAACTTCATTCGGTGGGGGTTCACTGCCCGTCAAGGTAATATAAAAAAGAACTAGAATCTCTCCCAGTCCTTCAATCGATTAACATCTAATCTTACTGCCTATAACTTGCTTCTCTTTCCACTTCCTGTTTCATGATCTGCTTTAAGCCGTATGTACGCTTTTCGGCCTCTTCTTTCTTTTCTCGTTCTTCTTTTTCCTTTTGTTTCACCATTTGTAAGGAGGATTGTTTATGGTCGATCTCTTTTAAAATAGCTTGAATTTCCTCACGTATTTCAATCAACTTACTATTTGCTTGCTTCATTTCCCCCGTAAGCGATGGTTCATAGTCGATATATTTTTCCAATACCGTGTCAGTCATTTGTTCATAAATTTTTTGTAGTTTCTTTTCAGCCTGTTTTTTTTCTGTTTGAATTAGACTTGATTTAATATAAGAAGTAACCGATTTGAATACACCCGATTTCCGCTCATGTTCAGATGACTGTCTCTTTTCGAGCGTTTTCAGTCTCTCTTGAAGTCGATTATATTTTACGGTTAAATCCCCAAAATAGGGTCGATTTTCATCAAAGCGGATATGTTCGACTAAACGTTCTCTCACTTGTATTAAAAAAGATTCCGTTTGCTTTTTCATATCTTGCATCGACTTCAGTTCCTTATTCAAGGAGTCTAACTCTTTTTTAAGTCGTTTTTGTACATTTAAATTGCGATCAATCGTACGAAGGATCGTTTTATAGGCTAGAAACCGTTCATTCCATTGATCACATAGAATCGTCAAATCTTCTATTCCTTGTTTCTCGGACGCTTTAAATGGAAGAGTCATTTGCAAAATCACAATCGGAATGAGTCCCTTATTAAATAACAGATTTTGATAGCGATATAGGACGGTTCCTCCATGAAAGATCAGCGATAACAGTAAATTCGGGTTTAATAACCAACTAAAAAACATCGTTGTACTAGATTGTCCTTCCATCTTCATTGTTTTTTCCGCTAATGATTGAAGAAGATGTTTATAAAAGGCAAATCCTGTACGATCAACAATGGCGGTAAATAATAATAACACCCCCTGTTTTTCGATCACTTTTTGCAACTCTTTCGGTTCAAGAGTAGAAATCTGCACCGCCTCTTTTAACTGCTCCTGTTGGTAATCCGGTAAAAAATGAAGGTAATCAAGAATATCAGAAATCCAAAGATGCCATTCATTTTCCCCTTTCTTATCTTGTAGATAATCAAAAATCTGCTTCATTTGCCAATGAATGATCGCATCTAATTTATTATGGTCATATAATGATTCATATAAAGAATCAAATTCCTTAAACTGCTTCGACATAAGCTCAAACGTATCGTCGACTATATCAGTACATTGCTTTTCGATTTCTTCTGTCAGATCAAAAAAACGACTTTCCAGCTTCCATGTTTTACTTAAATGAAGAAGTAGATCGAGCTGCAATTCTTCGTCGCGAATGGATGCAAGCGATTCTGCCTCTTTCTCTATTAATGTAAGAAAATGCTGAGATTGTTCTTTCGAAAAGAAATCCTTCGTTTTTAAAGAAACAAAGTCCCATATATTCATTTTACAAAGTAGAACATATACATATCGTAAATGATCCCCTTTGAGAGAAACGAGAGACTGGGCGAACTGTGATCCTTCCATAATATCCTCCTGTTGTCATCATAATATTATCTTTATTATATACAAAAATGGATCTATTTTTAAATGGCCACAGTCATTCTCCCCCGTCGTTATCTTTTTTTAGCTCAAGAAGGTGGAATTATATTGGATTTTATTGTGCAAAAATTCCAAATACCTCATCCCTCCCCTATTAGATGTCCTACTTTTTTTGAAAAAATTATTATATATTAATAGTTTTCTAAAATGTCAATAGAAATTATATGAACTTTTTTTAACATTTTTGTTGATAAATTGTAAGAAATTTCTTACAATATAATCATAATTCTGAATTTTTAAAATATTTTTAAGAAATGATCGGGGGGATGTTCATGGGGAACACAGTAATCAAAACTGTACCTCAACAAGCTTTAAACAAAGAAGAAGTAACAAACACCACATTAAAACAAGTTCATTATGAACAAATATCTGAAAGTGAAGAATTCAAACATCTTGTGAAACGAAAACGAAATTTTCTCGTTCCATTCTCAATTTTCTTCTTGGTCTTTTACTTTACTTTACCTATTTTAACTTCCTACACGACTATTCTGAATAAGGCTGCAGTGGGGGGGATCTCCTGGGCATGGGTCTTTGCTTTTGCCCAATTTATAATGACGTGGGTATTATGTACTGTTTATGTCAAAAAAGCGAATAAATTTGATCAAATGTCTGATGAAATAATCGAAAATTTAGAACAAGGAGATCAACGTCTATGAGTGCAGTCGCCATTACATTTTTCGTTGTCATTGTTGGAATTACCCTTTTCATTACGTTTTGGGCAGCTAAGCGTACGAAAACGGCCAGTGAGTTTTATACAGCTGGTGGAGGATTAACCGGTTGGCAAAATGGACTTGCTATTGCAGGTGATTACTTATCTGCAGCCTCTTTCCTAGGAATTGCAGGAGCAGTCGCCTTAAATGGCTTTGATGGATTTTTCTTCTCCCTTGGCTATTTAGTGGCTTATCTTGTCGTATTATACATTGTGGCTGAGCCACTTCGTAATCTTGGCAAATACACTCTTGCTGACATGATTAGCGCTAGATTTAACGAAAAAAAAATACGTGCTGTTGCAGCATTAAGCACACTCACCATTGTCATTTTCTACATGATTGCGCAATTAGTTGGCGCAGGTGCCTTAATCCAACTTTTACTTGGAATGGATTATAAAATTGCGGTTCTATTTGTTGGGGTCATGATGACCATCTATGTGCTTTTTGGTGGAATGACCGCGACAAGTTGGGTTCAAATCGTCAAAGCCGTTTTGCTTATGATCGGAACGGTGATCATCTCTGTTCTTGTATTAGCAAAGTTTAATTTCAATATTTTTACGATGTTCGATCAAATGAAGACTGCAACACCCCTTGGTGAGAACTATTTAAATCCGGGTGTAAAATATAAAAACCCACTTGATACTTTGTCCATGACATTAGCGCTCGTTCTCGGCACAGCCGGTTTACCTCATATTTTAATGCGCTTTTTTACAGTAAAAGATGCAAAAACCGCTCGCAGCTCTGTTGTCACAGCTACATGGGTAATTGGAATCTTCTATATTTTAACGATTTTCCTTGGATTTGGAGCTGCCGCTTTCGTAGGATCCACTGATATTATTAAAGCCAATGCGGCTGGAAATATGGCGGCCCCGCTTCTAGCAGGAGTTCTCGGTGGGGAATTTTTAATGTCCTTCGTTTCAGCTGTAGCCTTTGCCACAATCTTAGCCGTTGTTGCAGGACTTGTATTATCAGGTGCATCAGCATTTGCCCATGATATTTATGGACAAATTATCAAAAAAGGAAAAGCAACTGAAAAACAACAGATGCTTGCCGCAAGATATGCATCGATCTCTGTTGCCATCCTTTCTATTTTGCTTGCACTTTTTGCTCAAAAAATGAATGTGGCCTTCCTTGTTTCACTTGCATTCTGTATCGCAGCAAGTGCCAATTTGCCAGTCATTATTTTCACGATTTACTGGAGAAAATTTAATACAACTGGAGCCATCACAGGAATGCTTTCTGGTTTATTGACAGCACTTGTACTTGTAGCGATAAGCCCCAATGTTATAAGTCCTGAACCGGGTGCGGCGATCTTTGTTGGAGACCCACTCTTTAGTTTAACGAATCCAGCCCTAGTTTCAGTGCCTGTTGGATTTATCGGAGCCTATTTGGGAACCGTTCTTTCTCGCAATCGCGATGAGAAGAAATTTGCAGAAGTCACCGTAAAAGCCAATACAGGACTGAAATAATCTAAATAAGTGGCATTAGGTAGGAATATTCCTACATAGTGCCACTTAAATCATGTTCTTCATCTGTTCGGATGATTGGCCATTTTAAACCCGAAAATGTTTCCGCCATTTCTTTTAAACAACCATATACAAGAATGACCGATGGCTACTCCTCTTTCGGGCATCCCCTTCACAATTCCTTTCTCTTCCTTTGTTTCCACCCACTTTTACAATTTCCACGACACTTTCTTATTGTTCATTATTTTCTTCTATTGGAACGAAATTAAAAATTTCATGTGATTCAAAACGATCGACTAGTCGGTTTAGCCAATCATAATATTTTAATGTATAAGATAATTTCTCAATATCCATTTGAATGAGCTCTCGTAATGATTCATCCAGCGATTCTTGGTTTAATAATTCTACAAGTTCTGCTTTCGACTTTTCAATGGCTTGTACATTGATTGCGGTTCCTTCCCGCCACTGATCAGTAAATAGATTGATAAATGTCTGGAACCAATCTTCCTCCGCTTCATATAAATCTTTTCTCTCCCCTTTTTTCCAAACCTTTCTGACCATTTTCATATCAACAAGTGTTCTTACCGAAGTACTCATGCTCGTCTTACTCATTTGTAGTTCTGTTTTCATTTCATCCAATGTCATCGGCTCATTTTGAAAGAAAAGTAAACCATACAGTCGGCCAATGGAGGGGGTCACTCCATATAAATGAATATTATAGGCGATCGCTTCGATCACTCTTTCCCTCGCTTTTGCTATTGCCTCTTTTTCCAATGTTAAACACATCCTTCACTCTCATTATGTATAGCGTACTTTTCAATCGAATAGAAGTAAAGGAGAGGATCCGAGAGAAAACGACAGTAATTTTCTGAATTCCCCATATTTATTATGTACAGTTTATTCTGTACAAAGTACACGATAGAACAGCACGTTATTTGCTGGTTGTGTTCAGGATTGAACAATATGTAAAATATTAGATAGCATGTAGTTTTAGACAAGAGGTGGAAGGATGAACAATGGACAACATGTAAAAATCAAAGTAAATAAAGTAACAAAATTATTTGGAAAAAACGAAAAAAAATCACTCTCATTATTGAAGGAGGGGAAATCCAAAGCCGAAATTTTAAAAACAACCGGTGGTACAGTTGGAGTAAATCAAGCTTCCTTCGATATATTTGAGGGTGAAATTTTTGTCATTATGGGCTTATCGGGGAGCGGAAAATCAACCCTCGTTCGAATGATCAATCGATTGATCGAGCCTACACAAGGGGAAATCTTCATCGATGGCGAAAATATTACTAATATGAATAAAGAACAATTAAGAAAAATTCGTCGAAAAAAAATTAGTATGGTTTTTCAAAAATTTGCTTTATTTCCCCATCGAACCGTTCTGCAAAATACAGAATATGGTTTAGAAATTCAAGGGACCCAAAAACTAGAGCGAGAAAAACGTGCCACAGAAGCATTACAACTGGTTGGATTAGAAGGATATGAACAGCAATATCCGAACCAACTAAGTGGGGGAATGCAGCAACGTGTCGGTCTTGCCCGAGCCCTTGCCAATGATCCCGATATTTTATTAATGGATGAAGCTTTTAGCGCCCTAGACCCTCTTATTCGGAAAGAAATGCAAGACGAACTATTAGAATTACAATCTTCCATGGCCAAAACAATCGTTTTCATTACTCATGATTTAGACGAAGCGTTAAAACTAGGCGACCGAATTGTCTTAATGAAGGATGGAAATGTCGTTCAAATTGGTACTCCAGAGGAAATTTTAATGAATCCTTCCGATGAGTATGTAGAACGCTTTGTTGAAGATGTCGATCTTTCCAAAGTGTTAACAGCGGGCCATATTATGAAACGACCAGAGTCTATTCATGTGGATAAAGGACCATTAGTCGCCCTAAAACGAATGAAAAATCTCGGAATCTCTTCTATTTATGTTGTGGACAAGCACCAACAATTACTCGGGGCTATTACCGCCCAACAAGCGAAAAAAGCCATTGAAGAGAACCTTTCTCTCTCTCACTGTATGACAACAAATCTAGACATTGTCTCTCCTGAAACATTACTCATTGATTTGTTTGAAAAAGTCTCTCGTGCTTCGATCCCCGTCGCCGTCGTTGATCAAAATAAATTAAAGGGACTTCTCGTAAAAGGTGCTGTAATTGGAGCACTTACAGGGAGCGACTCCTTTATAAATGATTACCTATCTGAACCACTTTCTGAAGTCGCACCTTCTAAGGAGGTGAAGTAAATGAAAGATTCATTGCCAAAACTCCCCCTTGCCGATTGGGTCGATGCGGGAATTGAATGGTTAACGACTAATTTTAGTGGGGTATTTGATCAAACGTCCCTTTTTTTAGAGACAACGGTTGAATCACTCGTTTCCTTGTTAAATATCGCCCCTTCTATTTTTCTAGCCATCATCATTTCACTTATAGCTTGGAAATTTGCTGGGTGGAGAATCGCCTTATTTTCTCTAATTGGATTGTTATTTATTGATTATTTAGGTTATTGGGAAGGAATGCTAGATACACTTGCCCTTGTGCTAACATCAGTCCTTCTATCAACCATTATTGGCATTCCATTAGGGATTTGGGCTTCTCAAAATGAAACCGTCCGCCATATCATTACACCATTACTAGATTTCATGCAGACGATGCCGGCATTCGTTTATTTATTACCAGCCATTTTCTTTTTTAACATCGGAATGGTGCCAGGTGTAGTGGCTTCGGTCATTTTTGCGATGCCACCTACGATACGCTTAACGATTTTAGGAATTAAGCAAGTGCCTGAAGATTTAATTGAAGCAACCGAAAGCTTTGGTTCAACCACAGGTCAAAAACTAATGAAAGTACAACTTCCATTAGCCATGCCTACCATTATGGCTGGATTAAACCAAAGCATTATGCTCGCCCTTTCCATGGTCGTAATCGCCTCCATGGTGGGAGCACCAGGCCTTGGTGCAGAAGTGTATCGAGCCGTTACACAGTTACAAATCGGGACCGGTTTTGAAGCGGGACTGGCAATCGTAATCGTTGCCATTGTTTTAGACCGAATAACCCAAAATATCGGGAAGAAAAAACAAGGAGGAACCATTTAATGTTCAAAAATATTTTAAAAATAAGTGCTGCAGCCTGTTTAACAATTGGTCTAGCTGCTTGTTCAAGTTCAGATGAAACGAGTAAATCTAAGGATGAGAAAGCTAGCTCTGTTGGTGAAAGTGTAGATTACAAAATCACCGGAATTGACCCAGGTGCGGGAGTAATGAAAGCAACCGAAAAAGTAGTCAAAGAATATGAATTAAATGACTGGGAAATTGTTGAGGGATCAGGAGCCGCAATGACAGCAGCCTTAAAAAAGGCCTATGACAAAGAGGAACCTATTATCGTTACAGGGTGGATTCCTCACTGGAAATTCTCAAAATTTGATCTTAAATTTCTTGAAGATCCAAAAGGTGTTTATGGCGAAGAAGAAAATATTCATACGATCGCAAGAAAAGACTTGAAAAAAGATCTACCAGAAGCCTATAAAGTGTTGGATCAATTTAACTGGACATCAGACGATATGGGCGAAGTCATGGTGAAAATTGAAGATGGCATGAAACCAGATAAAGCCGCTGAACAATGGATAAAAGACAACAAAAACCTTGTTCAAAAATGGACAAAAGGGGTAAAAGAAGTAAAAGGTAAAAAAGTCGAATTAGCCTATGTAGCATGGGCAAGTGAAATCGCCAGTACAAATGTTCTTGCAAAAGTGTTAGAGGATCTTGGCTTTAAAGTAACATTAAATCAAGTGGAAGCAGGTCCAATGTGGACAGCCGTAGCTGATGGTAGTGTTGATGCTTCCGTCGCAGCATGGCTTCCAGTGACACATGAAGATTATGCTAAGAAATTCGATGGTAAATTTGAAGACTTAGGGGCAAACCTAGAAGGAACTAAAATCGGCTTAGTTGTTCCAAGTTATATGGACATCAATTCTATTGAAGATTTAAAATAATTAGGTACAAGGAAACCACCATCAAGGTGGTTTCTTTCTGTTTGATGGAAAATTCCCCTCTGCAAGATTGCCCTTTATATTTCACATCGATTGTCTAATCTCCCCCTTCCTTTTCCGACCTCCCTCATACCGATCCAAAAGTTTAGGAGATTTTTGAACTAGCTAAGAGAAATCTATCGCCTCCGGACGTCCGGTCAGCAAAAAATTATTTTTTTTCTAACGGAAATCTTTGTTTCATCGTTTGATCAATTTGCACAATTTGTCCTTCATGAATCGTAATCTGAATCGTTCCAAATTCTATCCCTTTTAATGCTTTTAAAATAATATTGACCTTTTCCGTATCCTTTAAAGAAGGGTTGCCCATGATCATTCCCCCTAACCTTTCCCTATTCATGTAAAAACGACCCCTGAACAAGAGGCCGCAATCATCTCCCTTTCCTCTTATCTTTCAGGACGATTCCCTGCTGGATGAGGCACCAGTTAACATAGCTAATGGTTGCCGAGACATCATCGGTCCAGTTCCCTCCGTCTCTCTTTATAAGAGTGATCAATCATTGATTGTCTTTATTGTATGTTGACAATTCCTAGTTGTCAACTGTGTTTACTTAAATTTATAAAAAAATAGGAAATTCATAACAAAAGTCTCCGTTTACAGACGATTGAAAAGGGATGTTCGCCGGTGAACATCCCTTTTTTTGCATTTGGATTGTCTTTGTTATGTTGATTTGAGTGAAAGTAATGATATTGAGGTGATAAATTTAGCATATTTCCCGTTCCTGTTTGGGCTTATTCTAAGTGGAATTGGTGATTTCATAAGTCTTTTTAAGTTATATATCCCGTTATTTGTTATTTGTATATTAAAAATTAACTATATTGTTTAACTTTAGCAATCTTGCTTTTCATGAGCTGGATGGCTTCATTATATTCTTTTTCCAACTGGTCGATAATTTGGGCCGTTGTCTGGATTTCTCTTATGGCCCCCACTCCATGACCTGCTGACCAAATATCACGCCATGCTTTTGTGTTGGATTGTTTATGCATACTATCAAACTCAATTTTCTCTTTCTTCTCTAATTCCGCTGGGTCTAGGCCTGCGCGAATGATACTCGGTTTTAGCATATTCGCATTAACACCTGAAAAAGCATTCGTTAACATAATGTCCTCCTGAGTGGAGTCGACAAGCATTTGTCGATACTCATCATTAGCCATGCTGTCGGTTGCTACAATAAAGCGTGTCCCCATATAGGCGAAGTCTGCACCGGCTGCCTGAGCTGCTAATATCCCATATCCTGTCGAAATTCCGCCAGCCAAAATGATAATTCCATCCCAAAAAGAGCGGACTGTATCAACAAAAGAAAAACTATTGATATTTCCTGAATGTCCACCTGCTCCAGACGCCACCAAAATGAGTCCATCTACTCCAGATTCAGCTGCTTTTCGAGCGAATGAAGCATCACTCACATCTGAAAAAACAAGTCCACCGTAATTATGAACAACTTCCACTACTTTTTTCGGATTACCTAATGACGTAATCACAAGTTCAGGCTGATATTTACGTATCAAATTCAATTCTTCCTCTAGACGACTATATGAACTATGGACGACAATATTCATTGCCCATGGCGCTATTTTTCTATTGGGCTCTCGTTTTTTCGCTTCTGACAATTGTTCTGTTAATTGCCCCATCCATCCATCTAATTGTTCAATTGGACGAGCATTTGGTGCTGGAAATGACCCAATAATCCCATTCATACAACATTCCTTTACAAGATCTGGTCCTGAGACTAAAAACATTGGAGCAGATATTGCCGGCAACCTCATTTGACCTAACCAACGATTTAATAATTCCTTGCTCACATCTCTTCCTCCCTTAATTAGAAAATTCTGATAAATGAAATCTATCCTATTATAATTTATTCAATTATCCAGTTCAACTAATTTGTAAATCGTACTTTTATATGTTTTTGGAGCTTTAAATGTTTTTCAAGCTCCAAAAACTTTTCATTCATTTCCTCATATAAAGCCAATTGTTTTTTCCTATATGCATCAATCGTTCCGGTCGGATGAAGAGCTAAATTTATGTATTGTCGATAAAGGATATGTGCATCCAAAAGTAAAGAATAACATGTAATATAAGGCTCTGGTGGCTCTGGAAGATCCTGTAGTAGTTGGCTAGATGTTTCATATCCTTTCTGTAATTCTTGAATTTGTTCTGAATAATTGGTTTTTAGCTGATCCCAACTATTACTTTCCTGATAAAAAAGAGGATTCTCCGGAGGATTTCCAATATTCTTCTCGTAATGTTGTATTAAATCATTTGCAAGTTTTTTATTTCGAGCCATTAACAAATAAATATGATTCATTTTCCTCACATATCTCTCCTCTTTTCTTTCCACCGAAAAAGGACTGAAAATAAGAAAGATGATTATTACCAATAAGATAAATAACACCGTAATCATGACGATTTTCCTTTGCATTAACTTAGTTTGTAATTCAGCCATTTCCTGCACCTCTCTCTTCCCTGCCTATTACCCTATACCCATTCTTACGAAAAATTAGACGGAAAGTTTCATCATAAGGCGGATTAATTCAAAAAAAGGAGGGAAATAGGGGATATTTCCACATAATAGACAAAATTTCGATCTTTTTTTCTTTTCCATGTTAAAAAAAGGAGATTTGCTATGATTTTGTCTATTTTTATAGTATAGTATTTTCAGAACATTAAAATAGCTCACACCAGGAGGGATGAAGATGGATTGGATCCGTCAATACCAAGATAAAAGAATGTCAGCTCAAGATGCTGTATCCTTGATTGAACCCGGAGACGATATTATTACTCCTATATTAGTAGCAGAACCCCCTACTCTAATGAAAGCATTAGAAACTCATATGGGGTTACGAGGAAATCGCCTTTTCCAAATGTTCACACCTAGAGAAATCATTTCTGTACCAAGAGAACGACTTCAAATTATTAGTATGTTCATGGGAGCGTATGAAAGAAAAGCGTTTAATGAAGGGAAAATTGACCTTCTTCCAAACCATTTTTCCGATGTTCCAAAGCTACTGAAACAATTCACAAGTAATCAAGTGATCATGGCTGTTGTATCTCCAATGGATGAAGAAGGATATTTTTCATTAGGAACCAATTGTGATTATACAGTTGAAATGATTGACCAAGCAAAAACAGTTCTGCTTGAAGTTAATGAATATATGCCTAGAACTTATGGGGAAAATAAAATTCATATTTCAAATGTAACCGCTTTAATTGAGAATAACCAACCTTTACCTGAAGCTCCCCCTCCGAAAGTAACGGACAAAGACCGGACAATCGGCAGCTACGTGGCTGAACTCATCCATGATGGAGATACTCTCCAAATCGGCTACGGGTCTGTACCAAATGCCATTATGGAAAATTTAGTTGATCACAAACATTTGAGTATTCATACTGAAATGATTCCTGATAAAGTACTAGATTTATATGAAAGCGGCGCCGTAACAAACGAAAAGAAACACGCCTACAAAGGAAAATTAACGGCAACCTTTGCTTTCGGTTCAAAGCGTCTATACAATTTTCTAGACCGAAATGAAGCTGTCTGCATGCTCCCTGTAACGATTACAAATGATGTGTGTCATTTAGCTGGGTATGAAAGCCTTGTCACCATCAATGCCACAGTTGAAGTAGACTTTCTTGGGCAATGTAACTCCGAAATGATGGGGAATTTCTACTGGTCAGGGTCTGGTGGACAAGCTGAATTTCAAATTGGATCCCGTTTATCCAAAGCTGGAAGAGCCGTGCTATGCCTACACTCTACCGCGAAAAAAGATACGATTTCAAGAATCGTACCCGTCTTAAATGGGGGAACTCCAGTGACAACGTCGAAAAATGATGTCGATTATATCGTGACAGAATATGGAATTGCTAGATTACGTGGAAAAACGATTCGCGAGCGAACAAAAGAATTAATCCGAATTGCTCATCCAAACTTCCGTGAAGAACTCACTTTCCAAGTGAAAAAAATGGGCTATCTAATTTAGTCGCAAGAACAAATGCGGAAGTGCCTTGTCCATCGGTGGACGAATTTCGCACGTTTACACTGGGATCATAAAAGCTGATGTTGACTGATCGTAGGAAAAAACGGAGAAATTCTCTAGAGAATAGGCGCAGAAGGATTGCTGTGTACAACCATTTTATTAGAAGATTCATCATTCCAAATTTTATCGTTTCATTCACAATGAAAAAGAGGGCTCTTCGCTATTTACAATGAAATTGTAGAAAAATTAAAGTCTAGTTTTCTCAGATATTTAAAAACGGACAAGGGAATGAGTTCAATTGCTCGC
>NZ_JAUSUC010000060.1 GCF_030813365.1 Oikeobacillus pervagus | reverse complement strand
CTGTTTTACGAATTATGTGATGAAGTGAATGAACTTGATTGGGCTGTCGCATTACAGCAGTTGATCGAGCTTCTTCAAGACGCACTTAAGCAAACAAATAGGAAAATCAAAACATTAATTCAAAGTCAACTCAAACAGTGGATCGCTGGCCTTCCTAATTATATCAAGGCTTATTTGCCGATATCACTCTGCGAAAGTTGAGTTATTAGTATAATGGATATAATTCCTTATACTAATGAATTGAATAAACTTTTCGGAAGCGAGATACGTAAAAATGGGAGACGTAGGGGAAAGATGAACAAATTATCATTAGAAGTAGCCCAATAACTCTCGGGAAATAGACATAAATACGCAAATCCTCTTGGCTCCCTAGTTCATATCCTCGTGGGAAATAGGCAAAAACCCTTAGGAAATTATCAAATCGCTCGGAAACCGTTCCACTCAAAAATAAAAACTTCGAGCATGTGCTCGAAGTTTTTATTTAGGTGAGATCACGATGGATCGATAAGGCTCAAATCCATCAGAATACGTCTTCACTTGATCATGATGGGCTAAAGTAGAGTGAACAATCTTTCTTTCAAATGACGGCATTGGCTCTAGCCTTATTTCCTTTTTAGCTTTCACCACTTGATTTGCTATTCTTTCTGAAAGATGGATTAATGTTTCTCTTCTCCGTGTTCGGTAATTCTCAACATCTAATATAATATTGATGTATTGATCGCTATAATGGTTTGCTACCATTTGCGATAATAGTTGCAAGGAATTCAGGGTTTTCCCTCTCTTCCCGATTAATAACGCTGCCTTCTCACTTTGCAAATCAAACAGAACATCTTTTCCATTCTGGGAGCTCTCTATTCCTACTTCAAGTCCCCATTGTTCGCAAATATGTTGAAGATAACGCTTCACCTCATCGATTGGATCGGGCATCAAAGTGACTTTCACAACAGCGGGACGTCCACCAAAAAGACCTAATAATCCTTTTTTTCCTTTATCGATTACAACCACTTCGGTATGATCTTTTGAAGTCTGTAATTGATCTAATGCGGATTGTATAGCCTCTTCAACTGTTTGTCCTTTTGCAGTTACTTCTTTCACTTTTTACTTCCCCCTATATTTGCAGCTGCTTTCTTTCTTAAATCCGGTCCCTTTATGAAATAAGTTTGGACAATCATAAACAGATTCCCAACTACCCAATAAAGAGATAATGCGGCAGGTAGGTTAAAAGCAAAGACAATAATCATGATGGGCATTAACCATAGCATCATGGCCATTTGAGGATTTTGATTTCCCGTTCCAGCCATCATAACCTTTTGCTGGATAAAAGTTGTTGCACCAGCAACTAACGGCAATATAAAAAGTGGATCGGGGGAACCAAGATCAAACCATAGAAAATTTTCATCCCTAATGGCCCTTGTTCTCATAATGGCTTGGTAAAATCCAAAAATGATCGGCATTTGAATCAATAGTGGGAAACATCCTGCTAAAGGATTCACATTATGCTTTTGGAATAATGCCATCGTTTCTTGCTGTAGTTTTTGCTGGGTAACAGCATCTTTTGATTTATATTTTTCCTGTAATTTTTTTATTTCAGGTTGTAAGACTTGCATTGCCTTCGTATTTTTAGTTTGCTTTATCATCAATGGTAAAATAATTAAACGGATGATGATGGTAACGATCACAATCGCCCATCCAAAACTATTAACAACTTCAGCGGTTTTTATAATAACTAAAGAAAGAGGATAGACAACATATTGATTCCAAAACCCTTTACTTTCTGGTGTAATCTCTTTCCCTACCTCCGTACATCCCGAAAGTAACATCATAATCCCAATGAGTAGGATCAAATACAAACTCTTTTTCTTCAACACTCTTCCCCCCATCAAAAAAATCTATCAAAACTATCGATTATTTTAACATCTATTCAAAGACAAGGCTTGTAGAAAGTTGTCAAACTGTTCTATTTTTTCTATTTTCTTTCTTCGACATACTTTTTACGTCTAGTACGTTTGCCTTTTTGAGAACATGAAGTAGACTTTTCTTAACTTCATGAAAGTCCATCTCTGCAGAAGGTTTCCTTGCGATGATAATATAATCGTTGCACTGTTCGATCCCTTCTTTTAACTCGGTAAAGACTTGTCTTATGTATCTTTTAATTTGATTTCTTTTCACAGCATTTCCAATTTTTTTACTTACTGAAAGTCCAATTCGAAATGGAACGGTGTCAGTATCAGCTTTTTTTAACACATATACAACAAACTGCCGGTTGGCAAATGATTGTCCACCTTGAAACACAGCTTGAAATTCACTATTTTTTTTTATACGAAATGCTTTTTTCATTCCATCAGCCACCTATAAGACGAGACAATGATCTAACTTCAAAATTATATACTTTCACATTCTTTTTTATTTAATCCATCATATGAGAAAAAAAGACCACTGAGACTATTCAGTGGTCTAGGCAGATAATACTTTTCTTCCTTTACGACGACGGCTTGCTAATACGCGACGACCGTTTTTAGTACTCATGCGTTTACGGAAACCGTGAACTTTACTTCTTTTACGTGTATTCGGTTGGAATGTTCTTTTCATTATAAAACACCTCCCTGAGGTTCGGTTTTTTTCACACTAGTAGACAGTCTAACTAATTATAATGATGTCACCTTATAATTGTCAACTGCATATAGAAAATTAACAAAAATATCCTCAAAACTCATTAATTCATTTTGCTAGTCAAGATCTCCAAAAAAACTTCCCCCCACCCACTCAAAAAGTAGTCTACACCTTATTCACACCCCGTAAAAACGCAGTTGTGGATATGTTTCGACAATTTTCTTTTTATCCACATCTGTTATTGACAACTTTTTCACAAGTTCAATCCTGTGGACAACTTTTTTTACACAGTTTGTTTTAAATGTGGATAAAACAAGAAATCCATTGCAACGTAAAGTTTTATTTGTTATTATAAAATATGTTTTCACTCTGGATATCTTAATGTGAATAACTTCTTATCCACAACTGTTAATAACTTGTGGACAACTTATTCAGCCCTATTGGAGAAACTTGTCCACAGATTGTGAATTTTGTCGAAAATCCTATTACCTTCATTATTATATATTTATTCACATTTTATCCCACACTTGATTGGCCTAGAAATGGAAAATATTATTACAAGAACAATTGTATTAATTAAAGCTAAGATTGGTCTTTATTTTCACTGTTTCATAAATAAAAATTTTTTATGATGTCAAACTGGTAAAAACAGATGAGCTATTTAAATAAATAATGCCTTTTAAGGAGGGGACGGCATGGAAAACCTCGATGATCTTTGGAGCAAAGCGCTTGAAAACATCGAAAGTAAGATCAGTAAACCGAGCTTTGAAACTTGGTTGAAGTCGACAAAGGCGCATGCTTTACAAGGTGATTCAATCATTATTTCAGCCCCAAATGAGTTTGCTAGGGATTGGCTAGAAGGCCATTATTCTCAACTTATTACGGGAGTGTTATATGAAATAACAGGGGAAGAATTAATTGTCAAATTTATTATTCCTCAAAACCAGGAATCAGAGGAACTAAAGATCCCGGCTGCAAAACAGCAAGTGAAAAGGGAAGATTCACTAGATTTCCCTCAAAGTATGTTGAACCCGAAATATACATTCGATACATTTGTAATCGGTTCTGGGAATCGCTTTGCTCATGCCGCGTCTTTAGCTGTTGCTGAAGCTCCAGCAAAGGCATATAACCCTCTTTTCATTTATGGGGGAGTAGGACTTGGAAAAACTCATTTAATGCATGCCATTGGTCATTATGTTCTCGAACACAATCCAGCTGCAAAAGTTGTCTATTTATCTTCTGAAAAATTCACGAATGAATTTATTAACTCCATTCGTGATAATAAAGCCGATGATTTTCGGAATAAATATCGAAATGTCGACATTCTTTTAATTGATGATATTCAATTTCTTGCTGGAAAAGAACAAACCCAAGAAGAGTTTTTCCATACATTTAACACTCTCCATGAGGAAAGCAAGCAAATCATTATTTCCAGTGATCGTCCACCAAAAGAAATTCCAACATTAGAGGATCGGCTGCGATCACGATTTGAATGGGGACTTATTACAGATATTACCCCGCCAGATTTAGAGACACGGATTGCGATTCTTCGAAAAAAAGCAAAAGCAGAGGGACTTGATATACCGAATGAAGTAATGCTTTATATCGCTAATCAAATCGATTCCAATATTCGTGAGCTCGAGGGTGCCTTAACCCGAGTTGTCGCTTACTCATCTTTGATCAATAAAGATATTAATGCGGATCTTGCAGCAGAAGCATTAAAAGACATTATCCCTAGTTCAAAACCAAAGGTCGTAACGATTCTTGATATTCAACGAGCTGTTGGTGAGCATTACAATGTGAAATTGGAAGACTTTAAAGCGAAAAAAAGAACAAAATCTATCGCTTTCCCACGACAAATTGCGATGTATTTATCAAGGGAGCTAACCGATTTCTCTTTGCCAAAAATCGGCGATGAATTCGGAGGACGTGACCACACAACCGTTATTCACGCCCATGAAAAGATTTCAAAGCTACTACAAACTGACCAAACTCTACAGCATAGCTTGAAAGAAATAACGGGTATATTAAAATCATAACTGAATAATGTGAATAACTTATCTAGGTTTAAGCACAGTCTGTCCACATGTGGATAGACTGTATTTACTTTCAATTAACCGGGTTATCCACATATTCACAGCCCCTACTACTACTATTACTATTTTTATATAAATTATTAATATATTCGTTAGTAAAAAAAATATGCATGATGATGGAGGAATTTTAAAAATGAAATTTGTCATCCAACGTGATCGACTTGTCCAAAGTGTACAAGATGTGATGAAGGCTATTACATCTAGAACAACTATCCCGATACTTACAGGGATTAAAATTATTGCAACAGATGAAGGTGTTTCCTTAACAGGGAGTGATTCCGACATTTCGATTGAATCATTTATCCCTAAAGAAGAAGACGAGGATGTTATTGTAGACATAAAACAACCAGGATCTATAGTGATTCAAGCTAAATTTTTTAGTGAGATTGTGAAGAAGCTGCCATTAGAAACAGTTGAAATTGAAGTAATTGGTTCTTTTCAAACGGTGATTCGTTCTGGAAAATCAGAATTTAATTTGATAGGACTAGATCCGGATGAATATCCCCATTTACCTCAAATTGAAGATGGAAAAGTATTTAAAGTCCCTACCGACTTATTAAAAACGATGATTAGACAGACAGTGTTTGCAGTGTCCACCTCAGAAACACGCCCTGTGTTGACAGGTGTAAACTGGCAGGTGGGAAATAATGAGCTTATCTGTATTGCAACAGATAGTCATCGTTTAGCTTTAAGAAAGGCTGCCATTGAAACAGATTCTGATGCTCATTACAATGTTGTGATTCCAGGAAAAAGCTTAAGTGAACTAAGCAAAATTTTAGATGACACGACAGAACCAATCGAAATTGTCATTACGGAAAATCAAGTCTTATTTAAAGCAAAGCATCTTCTCTTTTTCTCAAGATTACTTGAAGGGAATTATCCAGACACTTCTCGTTTAATACCAACTGATAGTAAAACGGCGATTACATTAAACGCAAAAGAATTTTTACATGTCATTGACCGTGCATCATTGCTTGCTCGAGAAGGAAGAAATAATGTGGTGAAATTGACAACCGTCGGGGATGATTTAATTGAGATCTCGTCTAATTCACCCGAAATAGGGAAAGTCATTGAGCAAATAAAAAGTCAATTGATTGAAGGGGAAGAATTAAAGATTTCATTCAGTGCAAAATATATGATGGATGCGTTAAAAGCATTAGAAGATACAGAAATTCATGTTTATTTCACAGGTGCGATGAGGCCGTTTGTTATTCGTCCAATCCATAATGATTCCATTCTCCAATTAATATTACCTGTAAGAACTTATTAAAAATGGATATAAGCATGTTTGCAGATGAGCGTTAAAACAAAAATCCTGCCAAATTGAAGGCAGGATTTTTCTCCTTCCCTTAGGCTGTTCATTCGCGAAAAAAAATAGGAAGAAAACAATTTTGTGTTAAATGAAAAAGTTTAGTAAAATTAACAATTAGAGATTAAAAACGAAAGCAGTGAAAATGGTGGATCAAAAGATTGCGATCGATACGGAGATCATTACGTTAGGTCAATTCCTAAAATTGGCAGATGTAATTCAAACAGGTGGAATGGCTAAATGGTTTTTAAGTGAGTATGAAGTGTATATCAATGATGAACAAGATCAACGTAGAGGAAGAAAGCTTAAAATCGGGGATCGGGTGGAAATCCCTGGTGTCGGTTCATTCATAATTTCGCAATCATGAGGTAAGCTTCCATTTGATTTTTTTTACCAATAGAAGTTTCGAAAGATGTTCGTTAATGCAGGAGAAAAAAAGGATGTAACGTTCATGTTTATAGTTGAGTTAACCTTGGAGAATTACAGGAATTATCTCTCCCTAGAAGCACAGTTTGAAGATAAAGTGAATGTAATCCTTGGGGAGAATGCTCAAGGAAAGACAAATGTGATGGAAGCAATCTATGTATTAGCAATGGCAAAGTCACATCGAACAAGTAATGATAAAGATTTGATTCTTTGGGACAAAGAGTATGCTAAAATAAAAGGTAGAATACAAAAACGAAATAATTCCCTTCCGTTAGAGCTATTTATTTCAAGAAAAGGGAAAAAGGCTAAATGCAATCATATTGAACAACGGAAATTAAGCCATTATGTTGGAAACATGAATGTCGTCATGTTTGCTCCTGAGGATCTTCATCTTGTAAAGGGCAACCCTCAAGTGAGACGTCGATTTATTGACATGGAGATTGGTCAAGTTTCTCCAGTTTACCTACATGATTTAAATCAATATCACAAAATTTTACAGCAAAGAAATCATTACCTAAAACAATTGCAAACGAAAAAACAACAGGATATGACGATGTTAGATATATTGACCGAGCAATTGATTGAGGTAGCAGTAAAAATTATAAAAAAGAGATATGAGTTCGTTTATTTGCTAGAAGAATGGGCAAAAACCATTCATTCTGGTATTTCAAGAGGGTTAGAACAGTTAGAAATTGTTTATAATCCATCATTAGACGTATCAGAAGATGATGATTGGTCGAAAATGGTAGATATATACAATGGGAAATTCTTCACTAATAGGGAACGTGAAATTGATCGGGGAATCACCTTGTACGGGCCCCACAGGGATGATCTGATCTTTAAAGTGAACGGGAAGAATGTTCAGACTTTCGGATCCCAAGGCCAGCAACGTACAACGGCACTATCAGTTAAATTAGCTGAAATTGAATTGATTCATTCTGAAATCGGTGAATACCCCATTTTATTATTAGATGATGTTTTATCAGAATTAGACGATTATAGGCAATCCCATTTGCTTAATACCATTCAAGGAAGAGTTCAAACATTTGTGACAACGACTAGCGTGGATGGAATTGACCATCAAACATTACGTGAAGCGGCAACCTTTCAGGTAAATGCTGGTCAAATGTCTCAGATGAAATGAGGTGTGTTTCATGTATGTGCATGTTGGTGAGGATGTAATGGTTCATACAAATGAGATTATCTCCATTATCGATAAAAATAGTGTATGCTCTTCACATGAAAATGAACATTGGATTAATCAACAATCGAATTCGGTTATTTCACTAGTGAAAGGGGATTTTAAATCGGTCGTTGTGACGGCGGATAAAGTGTTTCTTTCACCGTTATCATCTAGCACATTAAATAAACGGATTTGCAAATATAATTTGCGTAGGTCTTATAGTAAATAACTTCTATGCGGTCCATGTGTTAAGGGGCTTCGTGATTCTTACATCTTTAAATTGATTTTTTAGACCTACATGAGAAAGAGAAGGTGAACCAGTGTGTCTTTGGAAGAGAAAAACGAACAAATTCAATCCTATGATGAACATCAAATTCAAGTCTTAGAAGGGTTAGAAGCTGTTCGTAAACGTCCTGGAATGTATATAGGCTCCACGAGTTCAAAGGGGCTTCATCATTTAGTGTGGGAAATCGTTGATAATAGTATTGACGAGGCACTGGCAGGTTTCTGCAGTGAAATCAACGTAATCATTGAAGAGGATAATAGTATTACGGTAAAAGATAATGGTCGTGGAATCCCTGTAGGAATACAAGAAAAAATGGGACGTCCAGCCGTTGAGGTTATTCTAACTGTTCTCCATGCAGGAGGAAAATTTGGTGGCGGTGGTTATAAAGTTTCTGGTGGATTACATGGTGTAGGGGCTTCTGTTGTGAATGCGTTATCCAAAAATTTAGAAGTATATGTCCACCGCGATGGAAACATCCATTATCAAAAATATAGCAGAGGAATTCCTTGTGATGATTTGAAAGTAGTTGGTACGACTGATCACACTGGGACGGTTATCCGTTTTACCCCAGATCCTGAAATATTTACGGAGACAACAGAATTCGAATACGAAACACTTGCAAATCGAATTCGAGAACTAGCTTTCTTAAATCGGAATATAAAAATTTCCATAGAGGACTTGAGAGAAAATGGGAGAAAAAATGAATACCACTATGAAGGTGGAATCAAGTCATATGTAGAACATTTAAACCGTTCGAAGGAAGTCATCCATGAAGAACCAATTGACATGGAAGGTGAGAAAGACGGGATTTCAGTGGAAGTGGCTCTTCAATATAACGAAGGATATACAAGTAATCTTTTATCCTTTGCTAATAATATCCATACGTATGAGGGCGGTACACATGAATCAGGATTTAAAACGGCTTTAACAAGGGTCGTAAATGACTATGCCCGAAAAAATGGAATATTTAAGGAATCTGATGCGAATCTTTCAGGGGAAGATGTTCGGGAAGGTTTAACGGCTATCGTTTCTATTAAGCATCCTGACCCACAATTTGAAGGACAAACGAAAACGAAACTTGGAAACTCTGAAGTCCGAGCAGTAACTGATTCAGTCTTTTCTGAAACATTCGAAATGTTTTTATTCGAAAACCCTTCCATTGCTAAAAAAATTGTCGAGAAAGGATTAATGGCTGCAAGAGCAAGGCTTGCTGCTAAAAAAGCGAGAGAACTCACTCGACGGAAAAGTGCATTGGAGGTTTCTAGCCTTCCGGGTAAGTTAGCGGATTGTTCTTCACGTGATCCTGCAATAAGTGAATTATATATCGTAGAGGGTGATTCAGCTGGTGGGTCCGCAAAACAAGGTCGTGACCGACATTTCCAAGCCATTTTACCATTACGTGGTAAAATCATTAATGTTGAAAAGGCCCGATTAGACAAAATATTATCTAATAATGAAGTTCGGATGATGATCACGGCTCTTGGAACGGGAATTGGGGAAGAATTTGATATTTCAAAGGCCCGTTATCATAAAGTTGTCATTATGACAGATGCCGATGTAGATGGAGCACATATTCGAACTTTATTATTAACATTCTTTTACCGTTATATGCGCCAAATTATCGAAGCGGGTTATGTGTATATTGCACAACCACCTCTTTACAAAATTACTCAAGGAAAACAAATTAATTATGCGTATAATGATCGGCAATTGGATGAAATCCTTGCTGCATTACCAGATAATGCTAAGCCGGGTTTACAACGTTATAAAGGTCTTGGAGAAATGAATCCTGAACAGCTTTGGGAAACGACGATGAGTCCAGAAACACGAACACTATTACAAGTGAACTTAGAAGATGCAATTGAGGCAGATGAAACTTTTGAAATATTGATGGGAGATAAAGTCGAACCACGCCGTCAATTTATACAGGAAAACGCAAAATATGTTAAAAATTTAGATGTATAACGCTCATATTTGATTGAAGTATGCAGGCAGGATAGATAGCGGAAATCTATCCTGTATTTACGTATAGTGAGAGAAAATAGTTATGAGGAAATTGTCGTATTTCCTTACCTTTTTATAAAAAGGAGGTCCTTTAGATGGCCGATACGCCTAACCCAAAAGTAAAAGAAGTGAATATTAGCAAAGAGATGCGCTCATCTTTCTTAGATTATGCTATGAGTGTCATCGTTTCCCGTGCTTTACCTGATGTTCGTGATGGTTTAAAACCTGTTCATCGAAGAATCCTATATGCGATGAATGATTTAGGAATGACAGCAGGAAAAGACTATAAAAAGAGCGCACGTATCGTAGGGGAAGTAATTGGTAAGTACCATCCACATGGTGATTCTGCAGTATATGACACGATGGTGCGGATGGCACAAGATTTTAACTATCGGTATATGCTAGTGGATGGTCATGGGAACTTTGGTTCTGTCGATGGAGATTCAGCGGCAGCCATGCGTTACACGGAAGCAAGAATGTCCAAGATTTCAATGGAACTTTTAAGAGATATTAATAAAGACACGATTGATTATAAAGATAATTATGATGGAGCAGAGAAAGAGCCGGTCGTTCTTCCCGCAAGATTCCCTAATTTACTTGTGAATGGTACATCTGGGATTGCTGTTGGGATGGCTACCAATATCCCTCCTCATCAATTAGGAGAGGTTATTGATGGAATCCTTGCTCTTAGTAAGCAACCAGAAATTACAACGACTGAATTAATGGAATATATCCCAGGGCCAGATTTCCCTACTGCTGGGTTAATTATGGGGAGAAGTGGAATTAGAAGAGCATACGAAACAGGGAAAGGTTCTATTACGTTACGTGCGAAAGTAGATATTGAGAAAAAATCAAACGGAAAAGAAAAAATTATTATCACTGAGATTCCGTACCAAGTAAATAAGGCAAAATTAATTGAAAAAATTGCTGAACTTGTGCGAGATAAAAGAATTGACGGGATTACAGATCTCCGCGATGAATCAGACCGTACAGGAATGAGAATTGTTATTGAGGTTAGAAGAGACGCGAATTCCAGTGTATTATTGAATAATTTATATAAACATACTGCTTTGCAAACGACGTTTGGAATCAACTTATTGGCTTTAGTTGATAATCGACCGAGAGTGTTAAGTTTAAAAGAATGCTTAAAACATTACTTAGATCATCAAAAAGTCGTTATTCGTAGACGGACAGAATTTGAGTTAAGAAAAGCGGAAGCTCGTGCACATATTTTAGAGGGATTAAGGATTGCGCTTGATCATATTGATGAAATCATTCAATTAATTCGAAGTTCCCAAACAACGGATATCGCCAGACAAGGTTTGATGGAACAATTTTCTCTTTCTGAAAAGCAAGCACAAGCGATTTTGGATATGAGACTTCAAAGACTAACAGGATTAGAACGGGAGAAAATTGAAGAAGAATATCAAAATTTAGTGAAGTTAATTGCAGAACTTAAAGCCATTTTAGCGGATGAAGAAAAAATATTAGAAATTATCAGTGAAGAGTTACTAGAGATTAAAGAGCGTTTTAATGATGAACGCCGCACAGAAATTTTAGATGCTGGAATTCATGATATTGAAGATGAAGATTTAATTCCAGAAGAAAACATCGTCATTACTTTAACACATAATGGCTATATTAAACGTCTTCCATCCTCAACTTATCGCAGTCAAAAACGTGGTGGTAGAGGGGTGCAAGGGATGGGAACAAATGAAGATGATTTTGTAGAACATCTGTTGACGACATCTACCCATGACACGATTTTATATTTTACGAATAAAGGAAAGGTCTATAAAACAAAAGGCTATCAAATTCCTGAATATAGTCGAACAGCGAAAGGTCTCCCTATTATTAATTTACTAGGAATTGAAAAAGACGAATGGGTTAATACGATTATTAAAGTAGAAGAGTTCAATGATAATTGGTATTTGCTTTTTGCAACAAAACATGGGATCGCAAAACGGACTCCAATTAAAGATTATTCAAATATACGGACGAATGGATTAATCGCAATTAATCTTCGTGAAGATGATGAACTGATTTCTGTTAAATTAACGGATGGACAAAAAGAAATTATTATGGGAACAAAAAAAGGAATGCTTATTCGATTCCCTGAATCAGATGTTCGCTCTGTCGGACGTGCTTCTACAGGAGTTAAAGGGATTTCTTTAGTTGAAAATGATGAAGTTGTCAGCATGGAAATGGTTGAGCCAAACAATGAAGTTTTAATTGTAACGGAAAATGGATATGGAAAACGTACACCTGAATCTGAATATCGTATTCAAAGTCGTGGTGGTAAAGGATTAAAGACATGTAATATTACAGATAAAAACGGTGATCTTATTGCTGTCAAAACAGTCACGGGTGAGGAAGATTTAATGTTAATTACAGAAGGTGGAGTGTTGATTAGAATGGATGTTAGTGATATCTCCATCACTGGACGTAACACCCAAGGAGTAAAATTAATCCGTTTAGATGATCAGGAACATGTAGCAACCGTTGCTAAAGTGGAAAAGGAAGAAGAAGAACTAACAGAAGTTGAAGAAAACGAATCATAATATTTTGAACCCAGCACATAGAAAGTGCTGGGTTATTTTTACCACAAAACATGAATTATTTGGTAAAATAAAAAGAAAGATGGGTTTTGAGGTGGACGAAATGCGTGTGAAAGTAAATGGATTACAACCTGGATACATTTTGAAAGAGGATGTTATGGGATTGACACCTTATCCACTTGTACAAAAAAATACAATTTTAACGGACGTGCATCTAGAAGTATTAAATGCCTTTCAAATTGATTCCATATTGGTGGAACCATTAACAATTGAGGGAAATATGGTGAAGATTGAACAGGAGAACAGTGAGGAACAAAAGCAAACACAATCTCCAGTAATTGATGAGTTTTTAAATTTGTATATCCAAAGTATTGAAGCGTATGGGAGGGAGTTCCAAAGATGGAAATCAGGTATCGGGGTAGATATGGCCAAAATGCGTCAAATTATTTTGCCTCTTCTTCGAGCACTTTCTCTTCACACAGATAAATTATATACTTTGCACCATTATTCGACGAAAGAGAATTATTTATTTCATCATGCTGTCGCGACAGCAGTTATAAGTGGGGAGATCGCCCGAACATTAAAATATGATAAGGGTCTAGTCATACAAACTGCCTTAGCGGGTCTACTATCAGATTGTGGTATGGCTAAACTAAATGGAGCTATTTTGGATCAAAATCGTGCATTAACCGAGTACGAGTACAAAAAAGTAAAGAACCACACATTATACAGTTATAATATGGTGAAAGACGAGAGCTTATTAAAACCGATAGCAAAACTAGCCATATTTCAACATCATGAAAGATTAGATGGTAGTGGCTATCCATTACAAGAAAAAGGAAAGAGAATCCATCAAATATCACAAATTGTAGGAATTGCTGATACATATCATGCGATGACATCTGAAAGGTTATATCGGAAGAAGCAAGCGCCATTTAAAGTTCTCGAAATCATTCAGCAAGACTTCTTCGGGAAGTTTGAACTCCAAGTAGTAAAAGCCTTACTTTCTACTTTTGCTAATCTCCGTACGGGATCCATTGTAAAACTATCCAATAAACAAAAAGGATCCATTATCTTTACTAAAAACCAATCACCAACAAGACCACTTGTGAAGATTGAAGAAACGAACGAAATAATTGATTTAGAGAAAAATAGAGGGCTATACATCGAAGAAGTAATGATGCTGTAACTTTCATGGTAATTTTTATCCCGCCTTAACGGGCAGTAAAACCTCCCCCTCAAAATGATTTGGAAACAAAGAAGATAGGTGGAGGATCACGGCCCCTAAAGGTGCGATAAGTTCAACTAACATTCAATGAGAGATGAAGTAACGAAGTAACCCTCCACTGAATGAAGTTTCACTTTATTAATGGCCATTAAGAATCTATCTGTAGAAGGGATTTGAATAAAAGAGTGAAGTTACAATTCCCTTATTCGTTGAATAGTACTGTAGTAATGATGCAAATATTGACGGAAAATACGTATATATTCGGGAAAATAAACAGATCCGCGGGTTACCTTTTGCATATACTTACGGGAAATAGGCATATGTCGTTTGAAAATGTACATATCGCCATTTTCCGTAGGTTCCGCGGGCCTAAATCTCAAGGGAAACTTCCTGGGAAGATCAGCATCTATTTATTTTTAAAAAAATCTTTCAGAAAGTGTTGACTTAGGCGTTGTTTAAGTGATATATTATAAAAGTCGCTTGGACGACATGGAAAACAATTGATCTTTGAAAACTGAACAAAACGAAGTGTAACCATAATGTTTTAACAACGTTATTTTTTATGAGCTAAATCAAATTCTTTGGAGAGTTTG